>CAZTTW010000517.1:0-4190 GCA_964616265.1 uncultured Myxococcales bacterium
ATGAGACCTGAAACAGATTCTAACTTGCTTCTCATTCTGAAAATGACAATTCCCCACAGGATCACTGCTAGGCTGGCTAATACTTGGGTCAGCATGGGCTGAACCCTTCTAAGATCTGGCAATCCGCCAATCTGGTTGACGCCAATGACAATGACGACTCCCCAAATAACAATGATCGACTCCACATCGCGGTCCTTGCGCTGTAGTCGCTTTGCGATACGAGGACCGACGATAGCAGCAAGCGCGATGATGACAGCAACAGACGCAGGATACGAAAGATGGCTTGTTTCCATGGTTGACGCGATTCTACCGCGCCACCTGGCCGCTTGTCATCCGCGCGTGCTACCCACGTGTCACGCGATCCCTTGTCAAGTAACCGGATATGCATGGCACGAACGACGGAGCTGGCCGCCTCGTTGCCTTCAAGGCAACCAGCTCCGGCGTTGGCTAATCGACGTGCCGGCTCAGGACTTTGAGAATCGGAGCCAACGCAGTGAGGAGTGCGGCCAGCGCAGTGACAAGGGTGGCGAGACCTTGCCAAGGAAACGCCTTGCGAGCCATCAGGCCGCCTCCCGCATCACCAGCAAGCGGGCACGCGCTTGGATAGCACCAATATGCTGAGACACGGCGGACCGGCTGATACCCAAGATTTCTGCAACTTCCGACTTTTTCAGGTCGCACAATACGACCAGCACCAAGATCTGTTGCTGGCGCAACGTAAGCTGCGGCAACAACAGCAAACAACACTCCTTGCAATGCTTGCTCAGAACGAGCTGATTCAGCAAGCGCATCACGTGACCGTGAAGATCAGGGTTCATTGTGTGTCCTCCATGGCTGGCGCCATGGCCCGGAACGACAAACCCCTTTGCGCTACTTAGCCGAAAAGTCGTCCCAAGCCGTGGCTTTGTGTTTGAGAACATCGGCGCGTGGTGTGGTCACGCATGGCCACGGCACCCCGCCACGACCAGTTGAGAGGGAGCCTTTGGATAGATTCAGCGCTAGTAGCGAGCGCGACGTGGGTCGTCTGCTCGTCTTTCGACACTCGAACAGTCCAAGAAACAGCCATAGCCCCATAGCCGTCGCTTGTTGCCGGCTCCACACGCAAGCTCAGACAAGAAGGCGGTACCAGTACGTGCGGATTCCAATCCTCGCTTTCCGCATCGACGCTGTACCAGATCAACCTCGCAACAGTCAGCGGAAGGACCGCCATGCCCCGCCCAACAAACACTCGCCGCGACGCCCACCCAGCAATGCGGTAGGCTATCTGCGGACAGCCATTCGTCGAAAGCGGCGACATCCTTTGACTGCTCCGAACCAGTCCACGAATTGGAGTATACGCCTAATTCGTACCCAGACTTAACCCTCCCCTTGATCCGACTGATCGAGCAGAGTGGGGCATGAGGGTCCGCCGCGATACGGCTTGCCGATCAGACACTATCGGCGTTTTGTGTGTGGCCGCGTGGAGAGGGGGCTCGGACAGGAATTGCCGCCCGCGGACAGAGGATTACCGTCCCTCGGTCTCCATCATGCTTTCGGCCCGCTTCAGATTTTCGAGCGCGGCGGGATCGTCGGGCTGAAGTCGAAGGGCAGAACGAAACTCGTCCGCGGCGGCGGCAAGACGGTGGGTTTCTGCGAGCACGATCCCAAGGCCAGTGTGGGCGCCCGCCACATCGGGGGCGAGAGCGACGCACCGTCGAAAGACGGCTTCAGCCTTGTCGAACTGCCCAATCGCAGAGAGCGCATTGGCCTGGTTGAAAAGGTGGACCGGGGACTCCGGCTCTATCACGGCGGCGGCCGAGAATGCCTCGACCGCCTGACGGTGCTCACCCATTTGCATCAGCAGAGCGCCAAGGTTACCGAAGTCGCCGGCCGTCATCCCGTCAGGCGTCAGGTTTGACGTCTTCATCGACTTGGCGATCACGCGGGCGGCATCCTCGGGCTGGTTGAGCTGAACGTACACCTGCGCGAGGTTGACGTAGGCCTTGAGGTGGGTCGAATCGTGTGCCAAGCACGCCTGGTAGTTGGCGAGCGCCGTCGCGTAGTCACCATTGGCCTGCGCCGCGTGCCCCAGATTGTGGTAGGCGAAAGCCGCGTCCGGGTTGACGTCGATGGTGTGGTGAAGGAACGCCGAGCTGCTGGTCCAATGCCGACTTTGGCTGAAGGACACCGCTGCAAGAATGCCAAGTGCCGCAACGACAGCACCAAGCACGAGCTTCCGTGGACGGAAATGGTCGACGGCATCGCCTATCACGAGGCCGACTCCGATCAGGGCGAGGTAGGCGTAGCGGTCGGCGACGGTCGAGTAGCCCTGGTATCCGAAGGGGACGAGGCCCAAGGTCGGCAATAGGAACGTCGTGAACATCAGCATGCCGAGCCAGGTGAGCGGGCGGCCATGGCGGTAGCGGTAGCCAAGCAGCAACACGGCGACGGGTACCACCCAAGCTAGGTAGGCCCATCCATGCGACATCACCATCCGCGGCGTTCGCCCATAGTCGACGCAAAGGTCGACCGGAACGAAGGTCTTGAAGACGTAGAAAGAGAACGCATCGCCGGCGATGAACGGTCGCTGCCACCACAGAGATCCGCCCGAGGCGGCAATCGCCTGGACCGATTGGGTGACTAATGCGAATGGCAGGGCACAGCCAGTCCAGATCGCGGCAGCAACCATGGCCCGACGCCAGGGCGTTCCGAGGACAATCCGATCGATCGCGAGTGCAACCAGCGGCAAGATCGCGGCTGCGGGCTTGCAGAGCATCGCTCCGACCACGAACAGCCCCGATGCTCCCATCAGCACGCGTGACTTACCGACCGCGCTGATCGGTACTCGTCGCGACATGACCAGCGCGTTCAGAGCGAGGAGCGCGAATAACGCGCTACTCACACCGCGCAGCTCGGAGATCCAGGCGACGCTCTCCATCTGCAGGGGGTGCAGCGCGAACACGAGAGAAGCGATCAGGGCCGCAGCTCGACGTCGGGTCAGCTGATGCACGAGCGCGAAACACAGCAAAGCGTTGACCAGATGAAAGGCGACGCTGGCCACGTGAAATGGTGTCGGGGCGAGACTGACGGCGTGGCCGATCGAAGGGTCGAAGTGCGACGGGACCTGAGCGAAGCGCGCGATGGCGGCGTAGATCATGTAGGCGAGCGGAACGTAGAGCTGCTCGTAAGCCTGCTGCCAGAAGCTCGACAGCTTGTGTAGCGTCAGCGGATTAAAGGAAGGGTTGGCGTAGACGTGAATGTCGTCGTCGAATCCCACGAAACCCGCCGAGAAGAGGCGAACGTAGACGAGAAGCCCCACGCCGACGATGCCGAGGATGGACCACAGCGGTGTCGACGACTCCGGTTGCGGTGTTGTTTCCACCGCCTTTGATTTGGTGTTTTTTCGGCCCATGGATGGAATGGAGCGCGAGAGTATAGACCGGCGCTGCCAAGCGCCGATGCGTCAATCATCCTTGCTCCCTGCTCCGCTTGCGCCTACCATCTTGCGGAGACGCCCTCTTCCCCATGCTTCCCTTTCGCGGAACTCTCAGGCTATACGACGCCCCCGACGGAGAGATCGTCCTCATCCCGTCTTGGCAATGGCATGGCCTGCGCCGCGAGGGGGGATACCAGGAGGCCGACCGATGGCGTGCGGTCTGGGCACTGAATAGACTGGCCGACTCCGACCTCATGAAGGTCCGCGGTTTCCTGGCAGAGACCGAAATCCGGTATTACGACCGGATGTACGCTTTGCCTCAGGCTAGCGACCACGCGGTACGGTCCACCATCATCCGTGCCATCGAGGAGCATCGGATCATCGCCATTCGTAAGGACGCGGGACCGACTCGCCGCCCACAGGGCAAGGGCTCCTCGGTCGAACTGCGCCGCCTGATCGAGCAGGTCGAGAAAGCAGGCAGGCTCTCTTTCCAAGGCCGCCAGTACAAGCTAGTAGTGGCCGGTGGCGTCGAAACCGTTCGGGACCGCGACCGCTACGAAGTCGTCCCGCAGGCGGACGCCCGCGCAGTTCTGGAGGGCCTGGCAAAGGAATCGCCCTCCCACGCGGATGGCCTGCGCCAGGCCAGCGAGAAGATAAGCAAGGACTGGCGGCGCACGTCCCATCCGGAGCCCGAGGGGCTGGTCCTATTGCGGTGGGTATCGGCGCCGGTCTTCGCGTCCAAGGCGAAGAGCAAGTCATTCTTGGTGCCGTAAAA
>CAZTTW010000518.1:0-4188 GCA_964616265.1 uncultured Myxococcales bacterium
TCGCCTTTTGCTGGGCCTCCATGTCGGCCACCATCTTTTGCATCATGGCGATGATCTCCTTGTGCACGTCGATGACCTTCTGGCTCGCGGCCGCCAACTTGGGATCTGCCTTCATCTTGGCCATGTCGTGCGGAGCCGCCGGCCAGCTCGCCGCCTTCTTCATTTCTTCGCTAGCCTTGGTGAGGCTCGCGGCGATCTGCTTGTGCGTCTTCGCGAGCGCGCGCAGCCCCTTGGCCTCGGCCGCAGCTTCCTTCTCCTTACCCATCAAGGCGGCGTGCGCATCGAGCATATCGGCCACCGAGCTGGCGCCTTCCGAAAGCTTGGCGGGGATGCCAGCCATGCCGGCTATCTTCTGGCCACAACTCACTTGGTCCGCAGGCGCGGCGGCCGACGGTCCCTTCATGGCATGACCTGCCATCGGTTCTGCAGCCCTCGCACTGCTAGCCACGAGCCCAGCTAGGATTCCAAGACACAATACGACCTTCTTCATCATTTTCTCCTCCGAGGTTGCCTGAAAAATAGGAGTTCCCGACACCTGTATTAGTGTCGATCTGACCTATCGTGTTGGACACGACAGGCCATTTGATGTCATCTTGAAGAAATAGTGACTGAGCGCCGCTGCTGCAATTGGCCATTTCGCGCCGTTTGCACGAGACGCAACAACTGCCGGTAGCATCTTATTGACGCCTCCAGCAGCCCCACCCTGTGGACCAAGACCTATGAATCAATCCATGCTGTCCGTCTCGCCGGTCTATGCCGGCAATGCCGAGTTCATCGAAGATCTCTACGAGCGCTACCTGGCCCAGCCCACCTCGGTTCCGGAAGAATGGCAGAGCCTTTTTTCGACGTTCAAGGGGGCCGACTCGCCTATGCGCACGGCGATTGCGGACCAGCTGCGTCGGCTTTTCGATGACCAGCCTCGCGACGCATCGACCAGCCGCAACGGTGCGACGGAAAAGGCCTCTGTGGCCAAGCAAATCGCGGTCATGCGCCTCATCCAGGCGCACCGCGGGCTGGGACATTTCCGCGCTCGCGTCGACCCGATTCGCCTGCGCGCCCAGCCGAACATTCCTGATCTCGATCCCGGCTTCCACAGCCTGACCGAGGCCGACATGGACACCGTGTTTCACACGGGCAATTTGGGCGGCCAGTCGGAAATGGCCCTGCGCGAAATCGTCGGGATGTTGCGCGAGACGTACACGGGCTCGATTGGCATCGAATTCCTGCATATCTCGGAAGTCGAAGAAAAGCGCTGGCTGCAGACGCGCCTCGAAGCAACGCGCGCCAAGCCGAGCTTCAGTGACAACGAACGCTTGCAGTTTCTCTCGCGCCTGATCGCCGCCGAGGGCATCGAGCACTATCTGCACACGGCGTACGCAGGCCAAAAGCGCTTCTCGCTGGAGGGCGGCGAGACCACGATTACGGCGCTCGACACCATCATTCAAAGCGCGGGCGCGCAAGGCACGCAGGAAATGGTCATCGGTATGGCCCACCGCGGACGACTGAATGTCCTGGTGAACATCATGGGCAAGGCACCCAAAGAGCTCTTCCAGGAATTCGAAGGTCTGCACAATTGGAAGGGCATTTCGGGCGACGTGAAGTACCACCAGGGCTATTCCACCGACATCGCCACGCGCGGAGGCATCGTGCACGTGGCGCTCGGCTACAATCCGTCGCACCTGGAAATCGTCAATCCGGTCACCGAGGGCTCGGTCCGCGCACGCCAGGAAAAACGCAACGACACGGAACGCGACCAGGTCATGGCCGTGCTTCTCCACGGCGATGCTTCGTTCGCCGGCCAGGGAGTGGTGTACGAAACCCTCAATCTGTCGCAGACGCGCGGCTACACCACGGGTGGAACCATTCACATCGTCATCAACAACCGCATAGGCTTTACCACCAGCCATCCGCTGGACGTTCGTTCCACGCTCTACTGCACCGACGTGGGCAAGGTCGTGCAGGCGCCCATCTTCCACGTCAACGGCGAGGATCCGGAAGCCGTCGCCTACGTCTCCCAGTTGGCGGTGGACTATCGCATGACGTTCAAGAAGGACGTCATCATCGACCTCATTTGCTACCGCCGCTACGGCCACAACGAGGCGGACGAGCCGGCTGCCACGCAGCCCATGATGTACAAGAAGATCCGCAACCACGACAGCGTCGCCGCCCACTACGCGGCCAAGCTGGAGCACGACGGCGTGACCAAGGCCGGCCAGGCGGATGAGCTGGAGCACGAGTACCGCGAAGCCTTGAAGCAGGGCCTGCAGGTAGCGGCCGGCATCGTATGCCCGCTCGTCGACCGCAAACCGCGCGTGTTCGAGGAGCTGCGCAAGGGCCACTGGACGGCGCCGGCCAACACGGCTATTCCGCTTTCCGAGATTCGCCGCTTGGGCGCTCTCCTCGACAGGTTGCCCGAAGATTTCGAGCTGCATCCGCGTGTCACCAAGATCGTCGAAGACCGACGCATGATGGCCGTCGGAGCGATGCCCGTCGACTGGGGCTTCGCCGAGGTCATGGCCTACGCCAGCCTGGTCGACGAAGGTCATCCGGTTCGCCTCTCGGGACAAGATACGGGGCGCGGCACCTTCTTTCACCGCCACGCCGTTCTGCTCAATCAGCGCAACGGTGACGAGTACATTCCGCTGCAGCACATCTCGGACAAGCAAGCTCGGATTACCGTCATCAATTCGATCCTCTCCGAAGAAGCGGCGCTGGGTTTCGAATACGGCTTTTCCGCCGCCAGCCCGGACACGCTGGTCATCTGGGAAGCGCAATTCGGCGATTTCGCCAACGGCGCGCAAGTTGTGATCGATCAGTTCATCGTTTCGGCCGAGCAAAAGTGGCGACTCCTGTGCGGCCTGACGTTGATGCTGCCCCACGGTTACGAAGGCCAAGGCCCCGAGCACACCTCGGCGCGCATTGAGCGCTTCCTGCAGCTCGCGGCCCAAGACAACATCCAGGTCTGCTATCCGTCGTCGCCGTCGCAAATGTTCCACCTCCTGCGGCGACAGCTGCTGCGTCCTTACCGCAAGCCACTCATCATCTTCAGCCCCAAGAGCACGCTCCGGCGCAAGCTTTCGTTCTCTCCGGTGCAAGAGCTGGCCGAGGGCAGGTTCCGCGAGGTCATCAGTGAGACCGAGGCACTGGATCCGGCGCGTGTTCGCCGCGTGGTGTTCTGTTCCGGCAAGGTCTATTACGATCTTCTGGAGACTCGGCGCGAGAAGAACCTGGCGGACGCCGCGCTCATCCGCGTCGAACAACTCTACCCCTACCCGGCCGACGCCATCGCCGCCGAGATCGCGCGCTACGCGCACGCCGATGAGGTGGTCTGGGCACAGGAAGAGCCGGAGAATCAGGGATCGTGGGATTTCGTGCGTGACCGGCTGAAGGCAGCGCTGCGCCCCAGTCAAAAGCTTGTCTACGCGGGCCGGCCGATCATGGCGGCACCGTCGGGCGGCGACTACCATCGCCACCTCGAACGCCAGAAAGAGCTCGTGGAGAGCGCCCTCGGCCTGTCTGGCGGATCCGTCGCCGCGGCAGCAGAAAAATAGCCGTGAGTTATAGTGTCTTCATTACCGTGCGCAAACGCGGACGTGCATCAGGAGGTTTGGGTCGATGATCGAGGTCAAAGTGAACGAGCTGCCCGAATCCGTCGAGGACGGCACGCTTGTGGCGTGGCACAAACAACCCGGCGAGCAAGTCAAGGCCGATGAGGCACTGGCCGAAATCGAAACCGACAAGGTCGTCCTTGAAATCGCCGCGCCAGGAAACGGCATTGTGGGCCCTCAACTGCGCAAGAAGGGCGACACCGTCAAGCGCGGCGACGTCATCACCACCATAGACTCAGCAGCCTCGGCAGGCGCGACGGCTGAAAAGTCCGACAAGGTGAAACCCGCCGCCGCTGCACCAGCGCCCAAGAAAGCCGAGCCGGCAAAGCCGACACCGGCCAAGACCGCGGTTGCCAAGGCGCCTGTTCTCACGTCGGTGAGCTCCGCGCCCAAAGTGGCACCCGCACCGAAAGCGATCCCAACACCGCCGCCGGCCACCCAGACGAACGGCGAGACCGAAGCCCTCGCACCCTCGGTACGCCGCCTTTTGGAAGAGCACAAGCTGAGCCCAGCCGACGTGCTGGCCTCGGGACCTGGCGGTCGTATTACCAAAGAGGACGTGCTCCGCCATCTGGCGCAT
>CAZTTW010000519.1:0-4187 GCA_964616265.1 uncultured Myxococcales bacterium
GGCGTGTGGGAAATCGGCAAGACCGGCCAGCTTGCGCTGCCGGCTGCTCTCGATCAGGTCATCATTCGCGATCCGTCGTCGAACGGCGGGCCGCTGGTTGCCGAAGTGGTGGCTGAGCCGAACGGCGATGCGCTTTCGTTCAGCGGTCGTGTGCGCGACGGCGAAGGCAAGATCCACGTCGAGTTCGCGGGCTACCGCACTTCGCGCATGCCCAACACCTTGCCCGCAGACGAAGCGGATCCCTTCCGCAAAGTCGTGAATGGTTTGTAATGGGAACCCTGGGAGGGTTCCCAAACCCTCCCGCGAAGCTGCGCTGCCAGCGAAGCTGGCAGGCTCCGCACGCGTTTGTGAGGCCCGCTGATGTTCCGCTATCGCCTGGTCCACGCCAGCGATTTTCCGTCGCTTGTCCAAGGTCAGGCGTGGCCGGGCCTTCTGAGCCCACGGGAAGAGACTATTCTTTCCGGCCTCGGTTTGCTGCCGCGGCGGCGCAAGTGGCTGTTGGGCCGCGTTGCCGCGAAGCAGTTGGTGCGTGAGATGAATGGTGGCGATCTCCAGGACTCGTGTATCAGCGTGCTCAACCAGCCATCGGGCGAGCCGTTTGTTCTCGTCGAGGGAAGCGGGGGCTGGGAGCGGCCGATTTCGATTTCCCATCGCAGTCACGTGGGCATGGCGGCGGCGCCGCTCGATGCCAGCGTGCGGCTTGGCGCCGACCTGGAAACGATCGAGCCGCGCGACTTAGCGCTGGTGCGCCAGTTTTACACCGACAGTGAGGCTGCCCTGGTCGACGCTGCCGGCGACGCGCGCGACGAAGTCGTGGCGCGCATCTGGAGCGCGAAAGAAGCCGTGCTCAAGTTGCTCGGTCTCGGCCTGCGCATCGACACGCGCGGCGTGCTGGTGAGCTTGGAAGCCCAGCCTTTTGCAGGGTGTCCCGCCGACTGGCAGCCCGTCGACGTCAAGGTCATCGCGGAGCTTCCGCGCCAGAGCATGCTCGATGGTTTGCGGGTCATGTGGCGACGCGAGGCCGGCTACGTGCTCACGCTCGCACTCGGCGGATCGTCCCTGTAGCAGTCATTCTTCGCCAGCGGACTACCTCGGTGCCCTGCTTACCGACGGCTTCAGCTGTGCCACAATAGAAGCATGTTGTCGCTCACGAGATGCCCTCTCCTCTGCCTGCTTCTGGTCTGTGCATGCACGAAGGGATCTGGCAGATCCGCAACCGGGGGCTCTGGCGGGGGCACGCCCACTGGCAACGGTGGCTCGACCTTGTCAGGCGGAGCGTCGGGTTCAACGTCGCCGGGCGCAGCCTCTGGCTCGGCCGGCGGCGCGAGCGGAGGACAAACGGTAACCGGTGGAATCGCTGGCTCGGCCGGCGGTGCCCGTGGCGGACAAACGGGAGTCGGCGGAATCTCTGGCTCAGCCGGCGGCGGCGCCGGCGCAAGCGGCAGTGGTGGTACCGGCGGTGCCTCGACGCTCGCGTGCATCGGACCCGCGGTCTCGGAAGATCCCGGCCGCAGGCGCTCTGCCGCGCGGCCCGACGTGCCCGCGAACTCTTGCAGCGACCCCAACTGGGCGGTGACGAACGGCGTGTGCTGCGCCCAGTACTGCAGCGACGACGACAAGTCCGAGAACTGCAAGAACTGTCAGGGCACCGACAAATGCGTGACTGTGAATAGCAAGGCCTGCACCTCGGGCGAATGGCCCGAAGTCCACTGTGTGACCGACAATGAGCCCTGGCACTATTCGCGCTCGACTCACTTCGGCCTGACCTCGGGCGGTGCCTGCGCGTTCGGATTGTATGGACTGTGCACCAAGAGCTTCAATTACACCGATCCGAACCTGGCCACTCAGTGCGACACCTTCTGCAAGGCCTGGCCAGATCTGTGCCGCGATCCGGACAGTGTCACCTTGCGAGGGAACTTCGCGGCTCCTCCCGGCCACTACTACACACAGTTCTGGCCGAGCCTGCCTGGCGACAACGACAACTATTTGAGCTGTGGCGAATGCTTCGAGCTGGTCCGCACCAAGAAAGACGGCACGGACTACCAGTCGAGCGAGAGCGGCTACACGCCGTCGGTGGTACTGCAGGTCGTGGATTCCTGCCCGTGCTCGGCCAACTCGAAGTGGTGCTGTGGCTCCGGCCGCGACCACTGTGCCGAGGTCTCCGACTTCAAGTACGGCTGCCAACTGCCGCCCGCGCCGCCTCCGCCCGCCGTCGACCGCGACCCATTGCCCACTGAAAGCCTGCACCTGGATCTTTCCGATATCGCCATGGCCCGTCTGCAGAACGGCGATGCCAACAAGGAAATCGTCGACGGCGTGATCCCCACGCGCTACCGACGCGTGCCCTGCCCGGTCAAAGGCAACATCCACGTCCTGCTGAAGAACGGCGGCGAGTATTACTTCTCCTTCACCGTGGTCAACATGGCGGGGGTGGGCTCGCTGGTGAACGTCGAGGCGCGCCTACCCTCGGGAGACTGGGTTTCGCTGAAGCGCGACCCCAACTACAAGTCCTATCAGCCGCAAGAGCGCTTCGGCACCTGGGTGCTTCCACAAGGCGCAGGCCCCTTCACGTTGCCCCTCGCCCTGCGGTTCACCGATCCGTCCGGCAAGCAAGTGACCTCCGAACAAGCCATCAAAGACTGGAATCCTCCCGCCACCACCGATGCCAACTTGGCGAAGCTTCTTAAAGACTTCTACTACATCGACACCGGCGTGCAGTTCTGAGGGGGGCAAACCCGAGTCTTATTCGGAAACGCAGAAATAGTAGTAAGTCTTGCCGGCGTAGTAGGCCCAGCGACAGTCGGCCCAGGCGGTGATGTCCACTCGACCGCCGCTGACGAGCCTTCCTTCGCCGTCGAACACGAGCCGCCAGCAGCTTTCGCTGCCGAAGGCATCCCTGATAACCAGATCGCCGTTCAAGAAGTCGAGCGTAAGGCCCTCGCTAAATGGTGAGCAAGCTGCAACTCCCGCGTCGGACGTCCCGGCGTTCGAGTCGCAAACCGCGACGGGGCCGCAGTAGCCGATGACTTGGGCCGCATCGACCACCGCGTCCCACAGTGTCCCGAATGCACAGGGATCCAGACTGTCCTCGCTGGCGTCTAGCGTGCCTCCGCTCGCTCCGCCAGACAAGGCCGCACCGCCCGCGCCTCCTGTCCCCACCCAAAGACCAGATCCACCAGTTCCCAGAGTCGGCGCGATTGTCTGACCGCCGGATCCCGCAGCCACAGTTCCATCTTGAGCCGCATCCCGGCTGCCAACCGACAACGAGCTCTCTCGACAGGCCACAAGAGACGAAAACGCGAAACACGCCGCCGCTGAGATTTGCATTCTCACGATGGGAACGAGTATAGCTGCGGATGAGCACCAACGAACCGCTCAGATACCACAGGAGGAATTTGTGTCTTCGAAAAGACTCGCATTGCTTCTCGTGATAGCCAACAGCGCTGTTGCATGCGCGAACCAGTACGAGCCCGTTTCAGCTGCCGCTGCTGCTAACCTGACAGGGCGACATCTAGCGACCCGGCTTCAGTACCCACCGCGCTTTTCGGTCACTGGTCCCGAAATACTCCCTGTCGGGCTCATGGGCGCGATCGTTAGCGCAGAAGCTGAAGACCGAATCGTCAGGGAAAATGCCATCACGGATCCAGCGCCACGCATTGTTCGGCAGCTCGCCGACTATCTCAGGCGTCGCTACGGCCTCCAGCTGGTATCGGCGAATCGTACGTCCAGTAGCGCGGACCGGAGCCAGGTCGCGGCGCATGCACCTGACGATCTGGTCCTTGAGGTCTGGACCGACCAGTGGGCCTTGCTGCCGGTCCAGCCCTTTCCTAGGAAGCGGACAAAGTATCGGCTCGAGTACACGGCCTATCTTCGTCTCTTCGACGCAAAGACCGATCGCTTTGTCGATGGGAAGAGAGGCTTTACGCTTGCGCGCGGCAGATGCAGCTACAGCTCGAAAGAAACGCCGAGCACCCCCACCTACGACGAGTTCCTGGCTGATGGCGCTATGCGATTGATCCATGAGCTCGACGTCGCAACGTTGTTCTGCATTGAGGAATTTCGATCGAAGGTTCTAGCGGCGTCCGGCTCGCAGTAGTCCCCCCAACGAATGGCTGACGGGCGTTCCGCTACCCACTGCTAGAGCAGCACGGCGGCCAAGGGGCCCACGGTGTGGTGACCGCTAGCGG
>CAZTTW010000520.1:0-4176 GCA_964616265.1 uncultured Myxococcales bacterium
GAGCAGCAATCGGCCGCCCTTGCGCAGGTGTGGTTTGGCCTCCGCGATGGAGCGGAGCACCAAGGTCGAACCGTCGCTGCCGCCGTTGGTGGCGATTCGCATTCCAGCCGACAGTCCCCAGTCGGCATCGTCGGGATAGGGCACCGCGGGTGGATGGACTGTGATGAAATCGAAAGCATCGTCGGGAAAGGCATCGTACAAGCTAGAGAACACGACTTCGATATCGACGCCGTTGACGCTGGCGTTGCGCCGGGCCGCTGCCAGCTCCGCCTCGTTGATGTCCGAAACAGTCACGTGGGCATGGGGGACTTGGCTGGCAATCGTAATGCCGACCACGCCGCTTCCCGTGCATGCGTCAAGCACCCGCGCGCCAGGTCGGATGACCTTGATAGCTTCATCGGCCAAAAGCAGACTCGCCGGCTTGGGCGCATAGACGTTGTCGTCGGTTTCGAACTTGAGTTCGTTCCAGGACACAGATTCTTTCGCAGGCATCGATAGCTCCTTCACTTGGGTACGGGACACTCAGTTGAATCAGCGATTGTCTTCCGGTGGGCCGGGCCGGAACGTCTCGCGCAGGCCCTCCGGAACGACCGGATACTTCTTGAGGCTGTCCTGGAATTCCCGGACGACCTTAAGGCAGCGGTTGATGGCCCAAGTGTTGCGCAACGTCTCCTCCGGGTATTCTTCCTTGGGATCCGTGGTCAGGTTGAAAAGCTTGGGTAATGTGAGTTTCGTGGGCGTCCCGAACCAGTCCCGAGTTTCTTCGTAGAACGCGAGCTTCCAATTGCGCCACTTCACTGCCTCCAGTCGTTCGGCGACGAAGGCCAACACCGACTCGCGATCAGATTTCGCCTGGCCACCCAAGAAGAAGTTGCTTTGGTCGACGCCGTCGATGGCCCGATCCGTGGGCAAGGACGCGCCCGCAAGCCGAGCGAAGGTGGTGAACGTATCCACTTGGTGGACGATCTCGTTGCTGACGCCAGCGGGGGCGATCTTCCCAGGCCAGCGAATGAGGAACGGGACGCGCAACGATCCTTCCATATGCGTGAAGTAGTAGCCTCGCCAAGGCCCGGAAGAACCTTGCCAGGGCCACGTCGCCTCGGGTCCGTTGTCGCTGGTGAATACGACGATGGTGTTGTCGCGAATGCCGAGCTGGTCGACGGCGTCTAGAATCTCTCCCAAGTGATGGTCGGTCTCGACCACCGAATCCGCGAAGTCACCATGGCCAGTCTTTCCGGCAAAATCGGGGTGAGGCAAGGTCGGCAAGTGGACTTGGGTCAAGGGAACGTAGGCATAGAAAGGACGCCCCTCGGAGACACTGCGCCTCATGAAGTCGATGGTCCGTCGGGTGATCTCGGTGTCGAGCAGAGGTCGCTGTTTGAGGTCATAGAGCGCGACCTTGCGACTTGGCTGGCCTCGGTAGCCTTCCAGGATGTATTGCGGCTCGACGCCAGAGGCTTCGAAGCCGGGATTACCGGGCCAGAAGACTTCGTCGGTGGTGCGCGGGATCCCCCACCATTCGTCGAAACCTTGGTCGTTCGGGAAGCGCCCGTCCACGCTACCCAGATGCCATTTGCCGTAGTGAGCGGTCTTGTAGCCGACCTGCGAAAGCAGCCGGGCAAGCGTGACCTCCCACGGATTGAGGCCCTGGCTCTCCGGGTCGCCGATCGCAGGATTTCCGATGGGCACGGTGAGCGTACCGGACCGAAAGGCATAGCGGCCTGTCAGCGTCGCGGAACGGCTGGGCGTGCATTGAGCCTCGACATTGAAATTAGTCAGGCGTAGTCCTTCGTCGGCCAGTTTGTCGGCCCGCGGTGTTGGGGCGCCTCGAATGGCGCCACCTCCGTAGCATCCCAATTCGCCGTAGCCTAGATTGTCGGTAAGGATGTAGACGATGTTCGGTCTTGTGCCGGCAATTGGGTCTTGCTGTTCAATTGGGCTCATGATTTCTCTACCCTGTGTTGTTGGCGGCTTGGCTGGAGTCGTTGTAGAGGTCATTGTTGAAAACTTGGGCTTGGGGTGAGCCGACGGTCTCTTCGCGCAACAGTGCCATGCAGTTGCGCTTGAGGCGCATAAACTCTGGACTGACTAGGACGTCGAGCTTGCGCGGCCGGGGCAGATCCACGTCGATGATGGCCTTGAGCCGGCCGGGGCGCCTGGTCAGCATGGCCACTCGAGAACCGAGAAAAATCGCCTCATCGATATCGTGGGTCACGAAGAGAATGGTCATCCGGAACTCGTTCCACACTTGCAGCAACAGCTCCTGCATCTGCAGCCGTATCTGGGCGTCGAGCGAGCCGAAGGGTTCGTCCATGAGCATCACCCGTGGGCGGTTGACGAGGACGCGGGCCAGGCCGACCCGTTGTTGCATTCCGCCCGACAGTTGCGTGGGGTAGTGACTGACGAACTCGGACAGCCCGACCTTGTGGAGAATCTCATCCAGGATGGCGCTTCGTTCCTGGCGCGGCACTTTTCGTAGGCGAAGTCCGAAATCCACGTTCTGGCGGACGGACTTCCACGGGAACAGTGTTGGCTGCTGAAAGACCACGCCTCGGTCCGAGCCGGGGCGACTGACGGCGCTGTCATCAACCAGCAGGGTGCCGGCGTGGGGTGGTTGAAAGCCAGCGATGGTGCTGATAAGGCTGGATTTCCCGCAACCAGAGGGGCCGAGGATGGCCAAGAATTCACCGGGCTCGACGTGAAGCGAGAGCTTCTCGAGGGCGACAACGGCGTGGCTGCCGCTGCCAAAGACCAGCGTCACGTCCTTGAGATCGATGGAGCCCTGTCTCATCGGGCGTGCACGAGGTGACGGTGCCAGGGCATGAGGCGATTGCCGAGGAATTTCACCAGTAGGCTGGAGCCCATGCCCAAGGTGCCGATCACCAGCATCCCCACGACGATGTCGGCGTAGTTCTGCAAGGTGTACGCTTCCCAGGTGAAGTAGCCCACGCCGAAGCGGCCTGAGATCATCTCGGCGGTCACTACGAGAAACCAGCTGATTCCCATCCCGATGGTGAGGCCAGTGACGATGGAAGGTAGTGCGCCAGGGAGAATGACTTCGGTGAAGATGTGCCAATGGCGCGCGCCCAGCGTCTGGGCCGCGTAGACCAGGCGTCGGTCGAGGTTCTCTACGCCATGGATCGTGCTGAGCAAGATCGGGAATAGGGCGCCGATAAGGCAAATGAAGATCATGCTCTGCTCGGAGGTCGGAAACATGAGGATCGCCAGTGGTATCCACGCCACTCCGGGAATCGGACGCAACACCTCAAGCGGCGTCATGACGATGTCGGCGACGAGCCGGCTGCGCCCGATGGCCAGCCCAAGCGGAATCGCCACGGCAGCCGCGAGGACAAATCCAATCAGGACCCGGCGTACGCTGCTAACGACATGCTGGGGCGCTTTGGGGGATTCGACGAACTCCAGAGCCGCCCCTGCCACTGCCGTGGGGGCTGGCACGAAAGTGAAATTGACGACGAAATGGGCCTTGTGTGTGGACGCTATCTGCCAAAGCGCCACGAACGCGACCAAGGCCAGGACGCGGACAATAAGGCGGCGCAGAAACGTCAGGCCTCGACGAGACGTTGATGCGGAGAAGACCCGAGAGAGGGAATTCGCGGCTTCCATGTCCGCATCCGACTGGGACGCCAACACTACCGAGGGAATGGTGGTAGCGCGTGCCTGAAGATCGCCTCTTGGGGTCATGGAAGCACCTTTCGTAAGCCCGGGCAGCTGCTTTCCCTACCGTTTGCGCGCAGCCACGTAGTTCAAAGCCACCCCCTGGTGATGCTCGGCCCACCGGTCCGCCTTCGACTTCTCCAGGAAGGCGACAATCTCGCCCTTGTTCGAGACGTACCAAGCCTTGTCGGCAAACAGCTTGAGCCCACTTTCGCGGTCGTGAACAAAACTGACGCGGACTTTCGAGCCTTGCTTTTCCAATTGATTGAGCGCTGCGAACGTATCGCCGATGCTCTTGTAGAGGCGAACCTTCTTTTCCCCAGCGACCCAAACCTGCCCAGCCAGCTTGGGCTCTTTCACGGCCCCGCTGCCAAGGTAGTCCTTGCCGCTGAAAGGTAGCGGCGCATAGTCCTTGAGGCGGGCGTCGTAGTCGTATCCGAACTCCCTCGCCGCCTGGCGGATGAACTTGTCGTCGACAAAACTCGCGATGTCCAAGTCGCG
>CAZTTW010000521.1:0-4173 GCA_964616265.1 uncultured Myxococcales bacterium
CCGTTGGAGCGAGGCTGACGTTCGACGGGCCCTTCAGTGCCGAGGTTGTCGAGCGCGGGGAGCGGGGTGCTGCTACTTTGCGCTTCACCGGCAAAGGACAAGGTGGACTTCTGGCCGCGGCCGAGGCCGTCGGTGAGATCCCGCTTCCGCCGTACATTGAGGCTGCGCGCAAGCGGGCCGGAATTTCGCCAACCGGAGATGATCGTGTGCGCTACCAAACGGTGTTCGCGAAGGCGCCCGGCGCCGTCGCTGCTCCGACGGCGGGACTGCATTTCACCGAGGAGCTCCTGTCGGCCATGGTCGCGGACGGACACGAGGTGGCGCGCATCACGCTGCACGTGGGGCCCGGCACGTTCCGACCGGTCGCTACGCAGGATCCGTCGCAGCACCACCTCGATGCCGAGCGCTTCGAGGTCAGCGCCAGCACCGCGGCCGCTATTTGCCGAGCCCAGGCGGAGGGGCGGCCCATTGTTGCCGTGGGAACTACCGTGGTGCGAACCTTGGAAACGCTGGCTCGGCGCGGGGCGATCGAGGCTTGCGCTGGAGCGACGGATTTGCTCATTCTGCCGGGCGACGAGCTCCGCATCGTGACCGACCTCATCACCAACTTCCACTTGCCCAAGTCGTCGCTGCTCATGCTGGTGTCGGCCTTTGCCGGCCGCGAGCGTGTGCTCGCCGCGTACCACGACGCCATCGAGCGCGGCTATCGCTTCTACAGCTACGGCGACGCCATGTTCATCCGCCCTGGAGTAATTCCCTCATGAGCACGTTCAAGGCCGTGGCCACGTGCGGCCACGCACGGGCCGGCATTCTGCTGACGGCGCACGGTCCAGTCGAGACGCCCGTCTTCATGCCGGTGGGCACGCAGGCCACGGTGAAGTCGCTCTCGTCGGGCGATTTGGAAGCGCTCGATGCGCGCATCATCCTCGGCAATACCTACCATTTGGCCATGCGGCCGGGGCACGAGCTCATCCGTCGCATGGGTGGTCTGCACCAGTTCATGGCGTGGCCGCGAGCCATCCTGACTGATTCAGGCGGCTTTCAGGTCTTCAGCCAGAGCGGCCGCCGAACCATCGACGAGGACGGCGTTACCTTTCAGTCGCACGTGGACGGCAGTCTCCAGCGCTTGACGCCCGAATCGGCCATGGAAATCCAGGCGGCGCTCGGCAGCGACATCGCCATGGCCTTCGACGAGTGTCCACCGTCGGACGCCGACCGCGCGGTGCTCCTGAAAGCCATGGAGCGAACCACCCGCTGGGCTGCTCGGTGCCTCGCCACCCAGCCCTCGGCGGGCCAGCTTCGTTTTGGCATCGTCCAGGGCGGCACGGATCTGGCATTGCGAGAAAAGCATCTGGCGGAGATCGGCAGCTTGCCGTTCGACGGTTTGGCGCTCGGCGGACTGTCCGTGGGCGAGCCTCCAGAGGTCATGCACGCAGTGGTTCGGCACGTAGCTCCGCTCATGCCGGTCGAGCGAGCGCGCTACCTCATGGGCGTCGGGCGGCCGCAGGATCTCCTGGTCGGCATCGCCTCGGGCATCGACATGTTCGATTGCGTGATGCCCACGCGGAACGCACGCAACGGCCACCTCTTCGTTTCCTCGGGTCATATCAACATCGCCAACACCGGGCACCGAGACGACCGCCGTCCCATTGACGAAAGCTGCTCGTGCGAGGCTTGCCAGCGCTATAGCCGCGGCTACTTGGCGCATTTATTCCGCGCCAAGGAGATCCTGTACTACCGCTTGGCTACGTTACACAACCTCAACTATTACTTGAACCTTGTCCGAGGCGCGCGCCAGGCCATTATCGACGGCCAGCTCGACGCCTACGTGGCCGCGCGTCTGGCAGCGATGGACGGCCCGACTGCTTAACCAACTGTCAATGGTTGGCGCGAGCGCGCTTTTTCTGGTAGCGGTACGGGATGGCAACGCGAGTGGGAGTCGTTCTTTCGGGCTGCGGTGCTAGGGATGGGTCGGAAATCAACGAGGCGGTCCTGGCGCTCTACTGGATCGAGCGGTGCGGAGGCCGAGCGATCTGCATGGCCCCGGACGCGACTCAGGCGGCGGTGGTCGACCATCTGACCCAATCGGCCGACGGCACCGCGGCGCCACGAAGGGTCTTGTCGGAAGCCGCACGCATCGCCCGCGGCAAGATTCACGACCTCGCTTCCGTCCGCGATAACGACCTGGACGCTTTGGTCTTTCCAGGCGGGCACGGCGTCGCCAACGTGCTGTCGAACTACACCGAAAAAGGCGTCGTCTGCGAGGTCCATCCGGAGGTGGCGCGCCTGCTCAAGGCGATGCTCACTCGCCATCGGCCGATGGGCTTCATCTGCCTGGCGCCCATCCTTGCGGCGCGCGTCCTTGGCCCTGCCGCGGGCGTGCGTATCACCTTGGGGAGCAAGGCGTGTCCGGAGGCCAAGCACGCGGCCGTGATGGGTGCCGACGTGCGGCCGTGCCCAGAGCGAGAAATTCTGGTCGACCAGAAGAACCGGGTCGTTTCGACGCCGGCCTATATGTACGACGACGCGCGCCTGTCCGACGTCGGCTTTGCCATCGAGCGCCTGGTTCGCCAAGTGATGACCTTCGCGCGCGAGCGCCCGCAACGGCAGCCGCAGCCTGGTCAGTCCCAGGGCCAGGGCAGAGGCCAGCCGCATGGGCGAGGGCAGGGGCAAGGGCAGCCACGCAGAGGCAATAACGGGAACAACGGCAATAGAGGCAACAACGGTAACAGGGACAGCGGCGGCAGCCAGCCGGCCGTGTCTGCCCAGGATGCCGGCGTCGTGGTTCGGCGCCAGGGTAACCGCGACGGTGAGCGCGCCTAGCCCTTGGGCTAGTCGTCCAGTCGACGGTTCTTCTTAATCTGGTCGAGTGCCTTCTGGTACTCGACTTCCCACGTCGCCGTGCCTTCTTCCAGATTCTTTATGCGGCGGCGGACCTCGGCGTCGATTTCCTCGTCGACGTGCATGTGCCTCTTGAGGATGTCGGCCATCTTCTTGCGCAAGACCGCGTCTTCGGCATAGACCTCTTCGACGTGCGGCGACTGCATGAACGACTCGATGATTTGCGTCGTGATCCAGTCCAGTGCCTCGTCGCCTAACCCAAAGCCCTTCTCCGCGGCGATCTGACGTTTGACCTTGCCGAAGTGCTCGTAGGGCAGATTGCGCTTTTGCAGCAGATCCTTCGCCTTGTCGGTGCATTCCCGCTCGAGTCGCAGGTACTCTTTGAGCACCGCTTGAATGTCGAGCTCGGATTCGCCGCGGCCCAAGACCGAGAGATCGTTGCTTTCGAGCAGAGCTTTGACGATCTCGGCGGCGATAACGGGAATCTTGCCAACGTATAAGCGCATTCGTACCGCGGCTTCTATCGAAGGGCAGGCGCTCCGTCAAGGTCGACAGCGCAGTCTTTGCGTGTCGCTTTGTGGAGAACGGCTCTTGACAGAAGCCTTCCGACAAGCAAAATCGGCCGTCACTTTGGGCGCTTCTCCGGAATCGCCGAAAGCAACCTTGGCGGGTTAGCTCAGTTGGTTAGAGCAGGCGTTTCATACGCGCCGGGCCCTCGGTTCGAGTCCGAGATCCGCCACTACTCGAGCTTCCATCGGCATCCGTGAGAGTCCCTCGTTTCTATTGTGCCACGGGTGGAACGCTCAGCGTCGGGTCGGGGACGTGCGTGACGGTGAGGGTGACCGAGTCTGACGTGAGCCCGGTTGACGTGGCGGCAATGGTTACGGTGCCGGCTTTGTACGAGCGAAACTCGATGGCCGCCTGTCCGTCTCGAACGCCCTTCTCCAGCGCGCCGCCGGTGAAGGTAATCGAGCTTCCGGTCGGAAACATCCCGAGGCCCGATGAATCGGTCAGCGTGATATCGGGTGTGTTGCTGATGCGCACGCCCGACGCATTCTGCACTTCGACGATCAGGTGACTGTCGCTGCGTCCGTCGTCGGTGATGGTGGAATTGTCCGCGGTCAACTTGAGTTTCGCGGCGGTGCCCGCTGCGGGCCAAGCGGGCGGGGCGATGCCCGCGTAGTAGTTTCTGTAGAAGTAGTAGCGGCGCAGAGGCAAGCGGGCGTGATCGATGAAGCCCATGTTTCCCATGTCTGGAGACGACGCGACGTTGTCTTGGTGCAAGGCGCTGCCGTGGTGAAACGCGCACCAGATACTGGCGCCCGAACGCCA
>CAZTTW010000522.1:0-4173 GCA_964616265.1 uncultured Myxococcales bacterium
CCAGCCGTCCGTCGCCATTGATGTCAGAGGCTTGAAAGTAGCCCCCCCCGAATGTAGCAGGATCTAGCGTGAAAAATCCCGCCGAGGTGACCTTGTAAAGATTGTTGATTGAATAATTTCCGGTGGTCTGCAATTGCCATGTGCCGCCTTGGTCCTGCCGCAGTCTATTCAACCAAATATTCTGCGGCGATTCGCTGGTAATAAGGTCAGGCAAACCATCACCATCGATATCCATAAAGATCGTGCCGGCAGCGCTTCCATCCGAATGTGCAAGTGACGCCGGCATCTGCCATGTTGACTTCTCTTCCCAGCCAGCGCCAGTATTGCGCCACGTCTTGAAGGCTTTTCCTTGGATTGCCTGAACGAAATCGAGGCGACCGTCTCCGTCAAGATCGACGAGCTGCGTACCGGTCCCGCTGTAGTCCGCCGGCAAAGCATAGCTAGACGATTCTTCCCACATGCTACCCGTGCCGCTTGGATTGAAGATATCCCATCCGAAGACCAGCGGCTTCAAACAACTGTCCGCGGCGAGCTGCTTCGGATCGTAGATTGTCAGGGGACTGAGGCAGGCGGTGTTTCCACCCGGCTGAACGAAGGATATGGCAAAGAGCTTATCTGAATCGAGGCTGGCGCCCAGGTCAAGCGAAGGCCCCGCATAGTCCAAGCCATAGGTTCCGCGGGAACTGGCAATTTGGGATAGCACCATACTGCGCGACACCACAGAGTCTCGGAAACGGGTATTTCGCACTTCCTTTCGGCTCGCATAGGTAAACGTAATCGTATTCGGTGGCAAAACATCTGCTTCACCACTGTTGGCATCGATGTGTCCCGAGTAGGCAATACTTGTTGGGATCAATCCACGCGTCTGAAAGTCTGAGGGTGAAGAGGTTGAGTCCTGGTTGTTCCCTTTGTCGTCATTGTAGTGGATTTCATAGAAATTGCCCCAGACGTCTACAACCTGGTCCAGCGCCCAAATGGCTGGAACGGTCTCGCCCGTTCCCACAATCCCATTCGCATCCTCCATAGGTAGATACAGGCGCGCGTCCTCCCTGGACCCATAGTAGCGAGTTTCCCCGGACTTCGTGACGACAGTAAAGTGCGTTGCTTGTCGTCGCCCTTGAGGATCGGAAGGAGCGCCGAAATCGTCATAGAACAGCGTGATCTTGCTGAAGTCCGCAAACTCGGTGGTGAATGTTGCGCTGTCTCCGGACAGGGACGAACTGAGCCATAATAGCCGCTTGCCGTCGATACAAAGACCGTCACCATTGGTCTGGGAGAAATCATTGCGGTCCATCGCTAGCGCCTTTGCATAGCCATCCTGAAGGACAGTTTTCGGGCAACGATAGATCGTGGATAGACCAGTAAGATCCCAACCCTGGCCAGCGATGCCGGAGCTGGCCTGGTTACTGTAAACGAGGTTAAGATTGGGTGCCATTCCGGCGACTCCAGGTGGGATGGAGATGGGAACGGTGTAAAGTGCGGCGCCGGTTGGCCCGACCGTAAGACTTCCCATCAACGCTCCGTTGAAGGGGATCACCGCTTTAGGTTCTGGTGCCGGATTGGGCGCTGGATCGGACGGTGGCGCGGTATAGGCACCCATATCCGGCGTAACGACGACGGTTGTTCCATTTCCGAGCGTGACCTGCTGACCACCGCCGCTGGGAAGCGGCTTGGGAGTGAGTTGTGTCGAGATCTTGTTGGAAGCGCTCTTGGTCTGCGTGTCTACCGTCCACGAGATCGTCTGACCAGTGGTGAAATGGGCGAGGAATCCCCCAGGGTGGCTCCCTGGAATAAGGTAGGCCGGCGGGTTAGGCGATGTGCTTGGTACTTGGCCAGTATCCACCGAGATTGTGTTGGTTGTCGGATGGAACGGCGTCGTTGCTGTGCTATCCCAGCCGAAAAGCGCTATCCAGTTGCCGTTTCCCATGTCCACGACACCGTCGACGTCGCGAAGGTTGACGTTGCAACCAATCTTGTCGAGTGGTGGGTCCGAACATACACCGGTACTGGAATCACAGGTCCCGACGCCGTGGCAGCTGTCGCTCGCCGTACACGCTACAGGATTCGTTCCCGTGCACGCGCCGTTCAAGCACACGTCGGTCTGCGTACAGGCGTCGCTGTCGTTACAAGTGGTGCCGTCTTGCTTTTGCTGATCCTGACAGGTTCCGGTCGCGCCATTGCAGACGTTTTCATGACACGGGTTGTTGTTGGGATCGCAAATGATTGGGTTCGTACCAGTGCATACACCCGCCTGGCACGAGTCTGTCTGCGTGCATGCGCTGCCATCATCGCAGGCCGTGCCGTCGACCTTGTTCGGATTGCTGCACACGCCGGTCAATGGCGCGCACGTTCCGGCATCATGGCATTGGTCCAGGGCCTGGCAGGTCACAGGGGACTGCCCCACGCAGACGCCTTGCTGGCAACTATCGTAGGTCGTGCATGCATTGCCGTCTGCGCACCCGGTCCAATCGGGTTTAGCTGGAAGGTCGCAACGAACCGAGCCGGAGCATCCTTTGCACTTGTAGACTTGGTCGGCGATGGTCTTGGGCGCCATTCCCCAGGCATTCAGCTGCGGCCACGTCGGGTCGTCCGGATTCGCCGGGTTCCCGGCTTGGTGCACGCCACAGAAATCGTCGTCACCGCCGCAGGTCTCGGGACCACAGCCGTGGTTGGCGTAGCAGTCGAGAAAACGCCAGCATTGCTTTCGATCCTCTTGCGTCTGACCGGTGCACATATCGCAGGTGGTGTTGCGCCAGCCTTGAATACAAGTATTGGTTGAAGCGGCCGTTACGCGCACGTCGTCGGCCTCGAACGTGGCGTTGAGACTGCCGACGCCTACAGAGCCGCCCTGACAATCGTTGTCATTCTGGCTGAGCAGCTGCGTTCCGTTCAAGTACGCGGTGACGGTCGTGCCCGTCATGTTCAATTTCAGCGTATACCAAGTACCGGTGACGACGCCCTGGTTGGTAGACGCGAGCACGCTGGTCGTGCCGTTCACGCGTTTGCCCAAAACGAAGGCACCGTCGCCGCGCAAGCCGGCGAAATATGCGCAGTCGCCGCCATTGATGACGTTCTCGTCGCGCCCGAATAGCGCCACCATCGTGGTTGGATCGCGAAGGGTCAGCGCCTTCAGCTTCGCTTCGACGCTCTGGTCCATCCATTTGCTACCCGCCATGTAGATGTCCCAGCCGGAGGCGTAGGTGTTGCCCTGCTGATAGACCTTGGTTCCATCTGTCACCACCGTAAAATCCGACCAACCACCCTGCTGATGACTCCACTGAGATGAGTTGCCTGACTCGAAATTGTCGCAAAAGTTCCAGGTGCCGTAGCAAGCGTTGGCCGATGTGGTGGTGGCTGTACCGGTCGCGGTCGACGTAGAGGTCGTCGTCTTCGTCGCGGTGGCGGTGGAAGTCTTGGTCGATGTCGCTGTGGCGGTCGCAGTTCCGGTAGAGGAGCTGGTCGACGCATATGTCTGGGTGACGGTCTGACTTCCGGTCCCGACTGCTGTTCCGCTGACCGTCTTTGTCCCGGTCTTGGTTCCCGTTCCGCTTCCTGTCACGGTCATACTTCCAGTTAGCGTATTCGTTCCGGTCAAGGTCCCCGTCGCCGTCTTCGTACCTGTACTCGTACCCGTTGCCAGATACGTTCCAGTATAGGTGGCGGTTCCCGTCGCGGTCTTGCTGGTACTAGCGGTAGCGCTACTGGTACCGGTCTTGGTTGTCGTATAAGAGGCCGTCAGAGTGGCCGTATCCGGGTATGTGTTTGTACCTGTAACGGTCTGTGTGTTTGTATTGGTCGAGGTACTCGTGATGGTGTTCGTGACCGTGTTGGTATTGGTGATCGTGCTCGTGCTGGTGATCGTGTTGGTAGCAGTTCCGCTTGACGTGAGGGTCTGCGTATTGGTCACGGTGTACGTGAGATACTGAGGATCCGTTAGCGATTTGACCTCGGCCCGAATTTGCTCCGGCGCCTCGACAGGCAATGGCTCGGGATCGGGGCGCGGCTGGCAGCCCGCAGAGGCAACCAAGACCGAAAAAACCAGGACACGCAAACGAATCATTCCGGCCGCGTGCAAAATGGCAGCGGCAATGACGTAGGTCCAAGATCGGGTCCAGGTTTTCATGGGGGCTCCCTGTAGGCTCGAACGGTGGTCGCAGAGCGGTCGCGTTTTTC
>CAZTTW010000523.1:0-4172 GCA_964616265.1 uncultured Myxococcales bacterium
GGGATTTTGAATGGCGTTATAATCGTCCGGCCTGGCTTTCCGGCGGCCAGGGTACATAACCGGTGTGGTTCGGAAGATGACAAAACTGCGCTTAGTCAACGGAGCGGAGGCCCGGTACGTGGAACCGCTGGACGACGCGCGTCTGGTGGCAGCGGTGCGCAGTGGGAACTCCGCCATGGCCGGTGCCTTCTACGACCGCACGCGCGGCATGGTCGCCCGCACCGTGCAGCGACTGCTTGGAGCCTCCGACAGCGATTTCGACGATCTCGTGCAGGTTGCGCTGATCGAGCTCTTGCGTTCGCTCGATCGCTACCGCGGGGAATGTTCGCTCGACACGTGGACCGCGACGATTTCGGCCAACGTCGTCTACAAGCACATTCGCCGGCGTGGCTTGGAGCGCCACATCTTCGCGCGCGAGCTGGCGCCCGAGGACGTGCCACAGACGGCGCATCAGCGCCCGGTTCTGCGTGGCATGGTCGAGCGGGTGATGCATCACCTGGCGCAGATGGCGCATGAGCGCGCCTGGACGTTCTTGCTTCATGATGTGCATGGCTACTCTCTAGAAGAGGTGGCGGGGATTACCGGGGCCACGGTTGCGGCAGCGCAATCGCGGCTGGTACGCGGCCGCCGCGAAGTACACGAACGTATTGCAAGTGATCCCGATCTTGCCGGGGGGCTCGATGCCCGGGAGGACTCTTAATGTTGGCGCGTGATGGGCGTGATAGTGAAGACAGGTACGCAGGGGCAGCCGCTCGGTTGCTCGTTGCTCAACAGAAGGAACAACAGCAAGGCGACGATCTGCCGTTGGCCGAAGACCGGCAGCGCGACGCCGTGGTCGCCGCAATGGCCTTGGCCATTGCGGGCCGCGCTCGTCGCAAGCGCATCGTCATCGCAAGCGCGCTGACCTTTGCGGCCGCCGCTGGGGTGGCGTTGGCGGTGGGCCTGGCGTGGCGTCCGTCGACGGCGTTAGTCGTCGACCAAGTCAGCGGGCAAGGCAATGTGCTCGTCCACCTGGCCGCGACGCAGTCGCTGGCAGATAGTCAAAAGCTCCAGCCAGGTGACAGCATTCGCTCGGGCGATGACGGCACGGCCAGCTTCGGCTTTGCCAACGGCACGCGGCTGGCGCTCACGCCCGCCTCGGACTTGCGCATCGACGAGGTCGGATCGACGCGGCGGTTTTTCCTGTTCAGCGGCGGCGTCCGCGCGCGGGTCAGCAAGCTGAGTCGTGGCGAGCGGTTCGTGGTCGATACGCCGGACAGCGAGGTGGAAGTTCGAGGGACGGTCTTCGCCGTCGGAATCAATCCCCCTTCGGCGGCGTGTGCGGCTGCTGCCACCAGCAAGGTAGAGGTGTCGGAAGGTACCGTCTGGGTGCGTTCTGGCGATCAGCAGGTGGTTCTGCATGCCGGCGAAAGCTGGAGTACGCCGTGTCCGCAGCAGCAAGTTTCGGGCGAGCTTCCCGCGGCGCCCGCGGAGCATGCGTCTGCGGAGGCGCATGGTCCGGCAGCCCCTTCGATGCGCTCTTTGGGCCGTAGGTCTGCTCCCAGTCGGCCGGTGGCGGTCACGCCTTCCATCGAACACATCGCACCCAGGCCCGATTGGGCTGCGCCTTCCATCGAGAACATTGCACCCAAGCCCGATTTCATCGCACCTCCGGCGGTTGCACGATCGCGCTTGGCAGAGCAAAACGATCTCTTCTCCGCGGCTATGGCGGCGGAGCGGCAGGGGCAGCACGCCGTCGCCCTGTACAAGCTCGACGAGCTCATCGTTCGCTTCCCGGACGGTCCTCTTACCGAAAGTGCCCGCGGCGAGCGCCAGCGCATTCGTTCCGTGTCTCACTAAACGCGATCGTCGCCGTCGAGGTTTCCATCAACGAACGCGTAGGCGAAGCCGAGCTAGGCTCGGCGGAGCCAGAGCGCGCGAATCAATAGACAATCGTCGGCGGGATGGTGCAGTCGGTGTTGCAGTACACCTGGGCGTCGGAGGCGGTTGATGGAGCAAGCTGCGTGTCGAGTTTTTGGCCATTCCGGTCGCCGAGGTCGCACTCTTCGCCGCGAACCGTGTCGACCTTGCCGTCGCCGCAGAAGCTCGGCTTCGTGCAGCCGAGCGTGCAACCGTTGGGGCCACCGTCGGTGCCGTTGGCCTTACCGCTGTCGCATTCTTCGTTGCCGTTGACGATGCCGTCGCCGCAGTATCCGCCCCAGGTGCACTTCGTCGTGCAGCCGCCGTAGGCCGTGTCGCTGTTGGGATCGGTGCAGCTCGCCGGCTTGCTGGCAGCATCCTTGCCGCAATCGCATTCTTCGTCGGCGACCGCCACGCCATCGCCGCAGGTCGGAACGCAGCTCGTGGGCGAGGCGTTGAAGCCGCTCAATGTCAGCTTGTACGACGAGCCGTTGGTTTGCCGTTCCGCTTGGAAGACCGCGATCTCGTAGACCTTGCCACTTTGCAGCCCAAGACTGGCGGTCTGTTTCGTCGGCGTCGGCTTGGGGCTGACGGGATAGGTTGCCGTTACCGTCGTGTTGCCATTCCCGTCGGTGCCGATAACGACCTGGCCGTCTACCGGCGTGTGCACGCCGCCGAGATCCACGGCGAGCTTGCCGTTGATGAAGACCCACACGTCATCGTCGCCGACGAAGTCGAGCGTGTAAGACTTGGTCTTGTCGTACGGGAACCAGTAGCGTACTTCGCTGGTGAAGCTGAAGTTGTGCAAGCGCTTGTTGCCGTTGGCATCGACGTCGAAGGGCCAGGAAGCCGAGGCGTCGTAGTACGGTGGAATCGTTGCTGCCGTGAGCTCCGACGCGGGTGTGAAGGTGTCGCCATCGACCGGGAAGAAAAGTGGATTGCCATCGGCTTTACCGACGACGTAGAGAGCCTTGTAGGTACCGCTGGCGTCCGCTTGGCAGCTGCCCGGTAGCATCGTGTAGCCCTGGGCCTCCATCTTCTGGCAGTCGGTCTGGCCGCCATTGCCACCGTCGAGGCCGGCTTGGTACTTGAAGGTGCATGGAATGGGCTTTCCGCTCGCGTCCAGCAGGGCATCGGCGACCGTGCCACACCAGTTGGCGGGGGCGGTGGTGTTCCACTGCTCGCCGTTGGCTCCGTACCGATTGACGTAATTGCCCTTGCCGTCGTTCCACAGGGTCATCTTGGTCGCAGTCGAGTGGTTGGTGCCGGATGTGTCTATGTACCACGTCGAAAATGAGGTCGTGCTCAGGATATGTGCATTGCCGAGGCCTGTGTAGACCGGCTTGCCATTGGCGTCTAGAGTGTCTTTCACGATGCCCGGGAGCGGGTTGTAGGATCCGCTGACTCCGTTTTCGAAATCGTTGCCCGGGGACGGAACGTCCTTGCTGAATTTGAAGTCCCGGTAGACCACCGGCACTTTCATGGTGTCGCCGATGGGCGGCTGGCTGCACGTCCAGCCCGGTTCCTTCTTGCAGTCCTTCGAGCAGCCATCGCCGCTGACAGCGTTGCCGTCGTCGCATTCCTCGCCGAGCACGATGCCGTCACCACACTGGGATGTGCATCCGCTGCCGGCGGTGCACTTGGGCTCGATTTGGCAATCTTCGGAGCAGCCATCGAAGGGCATCGTGTTGCCGTCGTCGCAAGTTTCGGCGCCTTCCTGTTTCTTGTCGCCACAGGTCGTCTTCGAGCACTTGGTGGGCGTGCCGGTGCATTGCCAGCCTACTTCGATGTGGCACGTCGCCGAGCAGCCGTCGCCGCTTGCAGTATTGCCATCGTCGCAGCCCTCGCTGCCAGATTGGATGCCGTCACCGCACTTCGGCGTGCACGGCTTGCCCGGCACGCGGCACTGGTAGCCTTTCTCGATCGTCTTGCAGTCGCCGGAGCAGCCATCGCCGCTGTTCGTATTGCCGTCGTCGCAGACTTCGTCCGACGTCAAAATGCCGTTGCCACATTTGGCGAGGTTCTGGCAGGGCTCGCCTTCCGTCGGGCAGTACCAGTTGGCTTCCACTTGGCAGATGCGGCTGCAGCCGTCGCCGCTGGTCGTATTACCGTCGTCGCACCCTTCGTTGCGCTCGATGATGCCGTCGCCACAGCTTCCGCCGGCGGGACGATCGACGCCACCGTCGGGTGTCGTTGGAATCGGAATCGTGAAGCCTCCGCCCGCGCCGCCGGCGTGACCGCTGCCGGCGCCCGCGCCCGTGCCACCGGGTCCG
>CAZTTW010000524.1:0-4170 GCA_964616265.1 uncultured Myxococcales bacterium
TGAGGCTCTCGTCGCGAAAACGTGCGCGCAGGGCACGGTCGATACGTTCCGCGATCGGCCCCGGCGTACACCGGCGCGTGTCGACGGCGCGCGCATCGGCATCCGCCCCCTCGTAAGGCTCGACGCCGCCCAAGATCCATTTGGCGCCGGCGTAAAGACCGTCGAGATCCACGTGAACGGCAATGGTATCGACGGGACCGATGCGATGGACGAGCTCGGGCGTGACCATTTCGGGACACGCCCCATGCTCTGCCTTGTTGGCGAGCACGAAACGCGGATCGTTGGCGTAGTCGACGTGGCGTTCGTGGTCGTGGTGATCCACCCACGCCGCCAAACGTGAGCCAAGACCCGTTATGAACGGCAGCGTCACCGTCGCGAACGACGTCTTACCGGTGTCGGCCGCAAAGGCGATGTCCAGAACCACCACGCGCCCGGCCAGCGTGTCGGGCTTGGGCAAGGTCCGCGGTGTCAGGAACGCAAAACGCGTGGCGGCCAGCGGATCGGTGGTGGTCATGGGATACCGCCAAGGATACCTGGCAGCAGATGACGATGCCCGCGACAAAAGATTGAAGGTTCCTCGCCGTTGCCTGCCCTCGTTCCAGCAATGAAACTCCATCGTCGGGCATACATTCCCCTGGCTTGACACGATGGGGCCTGCCTATAAGATACTCCCACCACAGCAAACGACCCCGTGAACAACATTTGCTTTTCGCCGAAACCCGCGTCGGGAATGGCATAGCGGACCAAGCGGTCCGCGGAGGATGAGATGCAAGGATTCGCAAAGTTCCTGGAAGATGGCGGTACGCTCATGTACTTCAACCTTTGCACCTCGATCATCGTGTTTTCGATGATCGCGGACAGGCTGTACTTCTTCCTGGTGAAAAGCAGCGTAAACGCCCGCGCTTTTCTCGAGAATATTCGCAAGCTAGTTCTCGCCAACAATCTCGACCGCGCGGTCAAGCTGTGCTCGGCCACCGATGCTCCCGTGGCCATGGTCGCCAAGGCGGGGTTGCAGCGTGTTCACCGCGGCGAGATCGCGGTCGCGCAAGCCATCGAAGAGGCGCTGGTCGATGCCACGCCCATGGTTAAGAAGCGCATCCAAATTCTCTGGTCGCTGGCCAATATCGCGACCCTCATCGGTCTGCTCGGTACCGTCGTCGGTCTGATCCGCGCCTTCGGTGCCGTCGCCGCCGCCAAGCCGGAAGAGCGCAGCAATTTGCTCGCAAAAGGCATTTCCGAGGCGCTCAACAACACCGCCATGGGTCTCGGCATCGCCGTCACCTGCATTATTGCGCATGCAGTGTTAGGTGCGATGTCCAAGCGTCAGGTGGCCGACCTCGAAGGCTTCTCGCTCAAGCTCGAGAACTTGCTGGCCGAGTCCGCCCACGGCGGCTCCAGCCAGAAGTAGCGTCGCAACCTAAGGATCTTCCGAGGCAGGACCCGATGACTAAACGCGAGGTGCGGGCCCGGATGCGACGCATGCGGGAACATTTTGAGGAGGCCGAAGAAGACAGGGGCGAAATCAACCTCGTTCCGTACATGGATATCGTCACCAACATCATCATCTTCTTGTTGGCGTCGGTCATCAATCAAGTGCCGCTCGGAACAGTCAACGTCTCCTCTCCCACTTTCGGAGTCGGCGGCTCGGGGGACAGCCAGGCGGAAAAGCCGGCGCTCAACCTGACCGTCACGGTCGGCAACACGGGTTTCACGCTGGCCGGCTCGGGCGGCGTCATGCCCGCCATCCCGAAGCTTCCGTCGGGCGACTACGATTATTTGGCCCTCACCACCAAGCTGAGCGAGATCAAGAAAGAATTCTCCGACGAGACGAAAGCGACGTTCAATGCGGACGCCATTACCCCTTACGACACCGTCGTGAAAACTCTGGACGCCATGCGAACCTACAAAGACGAGAAGGATCAGCATGAAAAAGAGCTGTTCCCCGATATCGTGTTCGCGGCGGGAATCCTCTAATGGCAACGGATAGGGCTAAACCGATGGATCCCATCGCGGCTCGCTTGGCCGGAAAAAAGGCTATTCGTAGCTACGCCCGCAAGCTCGCCGATCCCGAGGACATCAAAGACCTCAACATCACCCCGATGATGGACATGATGACCATCATCCTGGTGTTCTTGCTCAAGAGCTTCACGTCGTCCGCGACCCTGGTGAACTTGGACAACAACCTGAGCCTGCCGCCATCGCAGACGCGCCTCGCGCCCAAGCAGGCGGTACCCGTCACCATCACCAAGCGGGTCGTGCTGGTCGAAGGCGAAGCGGTTGCGCCAATCACCAACGGCCGCATCGATCCGCAGCTCAAGCGCGACGGAGATAACGGCTACTACATCACGCCACTCGTCGACATGCTCAGCAAAGTCGCGCGACGCGAGAAAAAAGTTGCCGAAGTCACGGGACAGAAGTTCGACGGCGAGCTCACCATCATCGCGGACAAGAACACGCCCTACCGCCTGCTGACCGAGATCCTCTACTCGTGCGGCCAGGCCGAGTACGCAAACTACCGCCTCCTCGTGCTCAAGAACCGCGAGTAGGAAGCAAGAGCGAGAGCCACAACGCTTCCTAGCGACGTGGTCCGTTCGTTCGGTCGCGCCGCCCTCTCGGCGATTGCTGCGAACGTGCTGTGCCTGCGCGCTGGCTTGCGAAGGGGCCAGGCGTCCACGTCCCTGAAAAGGCAAGGGCCCGCCAGGTTTCCCCGGCGAGCCCTGTTTGGCCGTTCGCTCGGCTCAGCTACGGAATCACGAGCTCGATGCGACGGTTCTTGAGCTTGCCCTTGCCGAGGTTCGGCACGATGGGCTTCTTGGCGCCCATGCCCGCCGCGACCAACCGGTCGGCGGAGATGCCCTGGTCCACCAAGTACTTCACGACGGCCTTGGACTGATCGTCGGTGAGCGACTGCGCCTGAGCGGCCGGCAAGCTGCTGTCCCAATGCGCTTCGACGCGCAGCTGGCGAATTTCCGGGTGATTGACCAGCAGATCCACCACTTCGTCGAGAAGGAGCGGCATTCCTGCGCCGAGCTCCGCCGAGGGCTTCTTGCCCGCTTTGAACGTGATTGGCTGGCGCAACTTCAGTTTACCGTCCTTGAAAGTCACGCCGGAAACAGCGGGACGCGTGTGCAGCACGATGCTTAGAGCGTTGTCATGTCCTTCGGCCACCTGGACCTGAAGCTCCTTCGAAAGGTACGACTCGGCATCGACGCGAACGGCGTACAGCCCCTGGCCGACCGGCGCCGAGAAATTTCCCGACTCGTCGGACTTCGTCTCGGCAAGTTGCGGGCCGGCCAGCTTGAGCGAAGCCACGATTCCCTTGCCTGCCTCGTCGCTCACACGACCATAAACACGCGCCGCGGGAGCTTTCGTCGCCAAGCGAAGGACGATGTTGGCGGTCTGTCCGGCCACCACCTCGGTGCGAACCGTCGCCGCCTCGTAGCCATTCGCGGTGACCGCCAACTCGACCGGACCAGGCGCGAGCGGCACGCTCTGGAAGGTACCGTCGGCCTCGGTCAGAACGCGCGCGTGCTCGCGGCCAGTCACACCGACCACGGCACCTTCGATGGGCGCGCCAGCGGCATTGATGACTCGGCCGGCGACGAGCCCCTCGCGCATGCTTGCTTCCTTCGCGACGGCGCTCTCGACAGAAACGGTACGCACGACATGCGGGACGAGATCGATCGGATAGCCGAGACCGAAGAGGAGATTCCACGGCACCAGCGCCGGGGCATAAGCGTAACCGGGCGACCGAAGAGCGATGTCGAGACCGGCCGTCAGGGTCAAGCCGTGCAGAACCTGCGCCTGCACGCCCAAGGTTAGCCAATGCAAGTCTCGGTTGTCCTTGCAGGACACTTGCTGAAAACCGCCGCAGTTCGGATTCGATGGATCGCCATGCTCCTGCCCGTAAATGACCGAATCCGCATCGCTGGTGATGTACTCGAAGTGGTACTCGAGGAGGGGCCGCAGCGAAAGGCCTTCGGCCACCTCGTCGAAGGGCGCATCCGCACCCAGCGCCAAGCGAAAGCGGCTGCCCGACATACCATAGGCGAACTTCGAGACGTAGCGCGAGAACGCCGAGGTGTTGTTGGTGCTGTAGTCGACGAGGTTGCTGGAGTTGTCGACGTAGTAGCCGATATTCAGGTGAAGGCGCACAGGCACGTTGCCGGT
>CAZTTW010000525.1:0-4158 GCA_964616265.1 uncultured Myxococcales bacterium
ATCGACGAATCCATGGAGCGCGTCTACGTGCGCCTCGCGCCCGGAACGTCGCTTGAGGACGCTTCGAAAAAGATTAATCGCATGGGCGCGGTGTTGGCGGCGGAATTACCCAAAGGCGATGTCGAGTTGGTGCTGACCAACGTCGGCTCGCCGCAAAATGCCCGCAGCGCCATGAACAGTCCGAATGCGGGACCGCACATGGGATTCATTCGCGTGGCGCTGGCGGATCCCGAGCATCGCAAGCTGAGCCAGCGTGACCTTGCCGACAAAATGCGCGCCATTCTCAATCGCCAATTCCCGGGCGTGGAATTCCTACAGTGGCCGGGTGGGCTGGTGGCCAGCGTGTTTTCGAACGGCTACCTGGCGCCGTTGGTAGTGGAAATTGCGGGCGACAATTTGCAGATTCTCGAAGAGCAGTCGCGGGCCGTGGCCGACGTAGCCGCGACCGTGCCCGGCATCCGCGACATCTATCCTTCGCTGCAGATTAACTATCCCGAGATCCGCGTGGAGACAGATCGCACGAAGGCGGGCATGGTACGTGTGTCGTCGCGGGCCGCGGCGCAGTCGACCTTGGAAGCGACTCTCGGCAACATCAACACGCCCAGCGTGTGGATCGACGGAAACAACGGGCAGTCGTACTACGTCGTCACGTATCTCGATAATCGCGTGGTCAACGACCCCACTGCGTTGGCTGCCATTCCGGTGCGCGTGAACGACGATGGCAATGCCGTCACGCTCGGCGCCTACGCGACCATTCGCCGCTCGCTTGGACCGATTGCTATCGAACGCAATCACCTGGCGCGCGTGGCGCACGTGTTGATGCAGACCGAGCAGCGCGATATCGGCAGCGCTGCTCGCGACCTAGAGCAAAAGCTGGCCGCGGATCCGCGGACGCGCGATCTGGACGTGCACTTCGTCGGCCAAGTCGAGCTGATGCGGACGACGTTCTCTGGCTTGGGCATGGCCGTGGCATTGGCGATCATGGTGGTCTTTATGATCATGGCGTCCCAGTTCAAGTCGCTGCGACTGCCGTTCGTCATGCTCTTCACGATTCCAGTGTCGTTGCTCGGGATCGTTCTGGCACTGCTCATGGGCGGGCAGGGCTTCTCGGTCACCGCACTGATGGGAATCCTGATGGTCGTCGGCATCGCCGTTTCGAACGGGATTCTGCTGGTCGACGATGCCAATCGCCGCTTCGGCGAGGGTGGCAGCAAGGTCGAGGCTGTGATTGCGGCAGCGCGCACGCGCTTCATTCCCATTGCGATGACCAGTTTGGCGACGGTGATTGGACTGATTCCAACCGCGCTTGGCCTGGAAGCGAGCACCGCCTCGAATCGGCCGCTCGCTCTGGCCGTGGTCGGCGGACTGACATCGTCGACGCTGATTTCGCTGTTCTTGATCCCCGTGATCTTCATGTTCCTGGCCAAACGCCCGGTCGTGGAAGGCGCGGAAGCGACCGCCTAGAACTGGCTCAGTCGGCCAGTCGAAACTGTGCTTCGAAGGCGTGGCGGAACTCGGCAAGGTGCGAGCTTGGCAGGCGATTGATCCCGGCGGCAGCTCGGCGACCGCCACCGGTGGGGAAGCGCCGACAGAACTCGTCGGCACCGATCGAGGAATCGCTCGGCACGCGCAACGAGACCACATAGCCGTCGGTGCGTCGCGAGACGATGGCGATGGCGCTGGTGGGATGCGCGTCGGCTAGCCCATTGGCGAGCGTTCCGCTGGTGCGCCGGGCCCATGCCTCGTCGGGAAGTTCGACGAGGATCGCGCCGGGTGCGGCGTGGGTCGGAACCACGTGGCGTGCACGCTCCATATCGTCGTCGTAGCCGCGGCAGAGTCGACTGTACCAGCCCGAGCAGTGGACGAAATCGAGCGGGTCGCGATAGCACAGCATCTCGGCGGCGAGCATGTCCGGGGCAGCGTGCAGATCGGAAATGCTTTCGCCGTAGGCATTGTAATTGAGTACGATGCCAAGGTGGGCAAGCTCGTCCACGCCGGTATCTTTCACACCCGCCGACTCGGCCAGCTGACGCGCTTGCTTGGTCAAATGGTCGCCGAAGGCGCCGACAGCAGCCCATCGGCGATGGCGACCCTCGAGCGCGCGATCCACGAGGATACTGGTACAAAATTCTCGGCCGGCGTCGATGGATGCTTCAAGACGCGGGTGATGCGGAATCTCGCCCGCAAAGTGATGGTCGAAGTAGCGGACGCGAACTCCGCTAGCGAGCAGTCGCAGCAGATCCTCGCGGTTACTGTCGAGTGAGACGTCGAGCACGGTGCAGTCGTCGCCCGCTTTCGCCTGCACGCGCGCGAGCAGCTGAATGTCGCGCTTGACGCCGGTCACCAGGAGATCGCCTGGGCTTTCCAGACCGTCGCCCTCCGCCAACCGAAGCTGGACGAGGGCGCACAGCCCGTCGGCGTCGCCGTTGAAGGCGTAGATTCTCATGCAAGCAGGCCGCGCTCGCGCAAGTACGCGACCACACTCTCGGCGGCATGCTCGGGGGACGCTGCCGTCGTGTCGAGGCGCAGCTCGGGATTCTCCGGCGGCTCGTACGGTGAATCGATGCCGGTGAAATTTTTCACCTCGCCTCGGCGGGCCTTTCCGTAGAGCCCTTTGGGGTCGCGCTCCTCGGCGACGCTCATCGGCGTATCGACGAAGATTTCGATGAACTCGCCGTCGGCAACCAGCGAGCGCGCCATGGCGCGTTCGTTGCGGAACGGCGAGATGAAGCTGGTGATGACGATGAGGCCAGCGTCGACCATCAGCTTGGCGACCTCGGCGATGCGCCGCATGTTTTCCACGCGATCCGCTTCACTGAACCCGAGATCTTTGTTGAGCCCGTGGCGAACGTTGTCTCCGTCGAGCAGATAGGTGTGCCGCTTGAGACTGTGCAGCTTCTTCTCCACCAGGTTGGCGATGGTCGACTTGCCCGCGCCGGACAGTCCTGTGAACCACAGCACTCACGGCCGCTGTACCTTGGCGGTGGCGCGTTCGGCCTTGTTCACGTCGAGCGCCTGCCAATGCACGTTGCTGGCCCGGCGAAGGGCAAAGTGCAGCATGCCCGCGCCGACCGTGTCGTTGCTGATGCGGTCGATGAGAATGAAGCCGCCCGTGTCCCGGTTCACCGCGTACGGATCGAAAGGGATCTCGCGGTCGAGCTCGAGATTGCAGACGCCGATTTCGTTCAGGTCGAGCTTGGGCGCCGCCAAGTGCTGCATGGTATTCATGTCCAGCTTGTACTTGAGCGGAGCGATGGTGGCGTTGACGGTCTTGCTGCCGATCTTCATCAGATAGCTGCGCCCAGGCAGAAGCGCTGCCTCGTCCATCCACACGAGTGTCGCTTCGAACTGGTCCGACACCTCGGCGGGGCTGTCGGCCGCGACGATCACGTCGCCGCGGGAAATGTCGATCTCGTCTTCCAGCGTGATGGTGATGGATTGTCCGGCCACGGCCTCGTCGAGATCGCCGTCGAAGGTCACGATGCGCGCGACCCGGCTGGTGTTGCCCGACGGCTCGACGCGGACGGCTTGGCCTTTGTGGATTTTTCCGCCGACCATGGTTCCGGCGAAGCCGCGAAACGTATGGTCGGGTCGGTTGACCCACTGGATGGGCAAGCGCAGCGGCAGGTCACGGACGCGCGTCTCGTCGATTTCCACGCTCTCCAGCAGCTCCATCAGCGTCGGGCCCGTGTACCACGGCATGGCGGACGAGTGGGTGATGACGTTGTCGCCGTTGACCGCGGAGATGGGAATGCAACGAACGTCGGGCATGCCGTGCTCGGCGGCGAAGGCACGGTATTCCGACTCGATCTTCGCGAAGACGTCCTGCGAGTAGCCGACGAGATCCATCTTGTTGACCACCAAGACCACGTGGCGAATGCCGAGTAGCGACACTAGCACACTGTGCCGCCGGGTCTGGGTCAGGATGCCTTTGCGCGCATCGATGAGGATGATGCTGAGATCGGCGGTCGAAGCGCCGGTCACCATGTTGCGCGTGTACTGCTCGTGGCCTGGTGTATCCGCGACGATGAAGTTGCGAGTCTCCGTCGAGAAGAAACGGTACGAGACGTCGATGGTGATACCTTGCTCGCGCTCTGCGGAAAGACCGTCGAGCAAAAGCGCGTAGTCCATCTCGCCTTGGCGCGTGCCGACCTTCTT
>CAZTTW010000526.1:0-4152 GCA_964616265.1 uncultured Myxococcales bacterium
CTCTGGGCCTGCTTGACGGCAAGGGCTTGGAGTTAGGTGGTGACTCCCCTCCGAGGGTACTTTTCCACGCAACTCTTCTTCCTTATCACCCGCGCGGCCCGAAACCAACGCGGTCGAGAGGGACTGGTCCTTTTGACTCCCTCTCCGAGGGTACTTTTCCACGCAACTCTTCTTCCTTATCACCCCGCGCGGCCCGGACCGAGGGCAAATTGAAGTTTGCTCGCCATAGTGAGCCTCACGGACGCTAGCCATAGCGGAGCACCTTGCTCGGAGGACTACAGCGATCGACGTGAAGCGACGGCAGGGATACGCGACGTTGTCGCTGGCCAGTCCCTCGCGACCACAGTGGTTTCGGCCCGGGATGCCAAGATGTGGAGCACCGGGAAAGCCTGACGATCTAGACCGGCTGAGGCTCTGACCGAGGGCAAATTTCGAACAGCATGCCACCAAGGCGCGAGCGATGAACTACCTTGCCAGCGGCGCCGTCGTCATTCGTCGGCCTAACCTGCTCTCTAATGAGTTGGCCGCCAAGTTCCTGGTGGAACTGGGCCTTGTTGCTGGCTATACTGGACTTCAATTTCTACTGTCAGGAGAGCGTACCGTGAGGACGAGGCCATCGATCGCTTTCGCAGTAATCCTTGTGGGGCTTGGGCCGGCCTGTATTGGGGTCAATCCAAACTCCAGTTACATGCGACCCGCGCTGACCAACTGGGATGAGGATCCCGTTCCGCGCGAGAGGGCCCGCGTCATCTTTGTGCGGAGCTCGGTCTCCGTGGGAGCGTTTCCGATCTTCGATGAACGCGGTCAATTTCTCGGAGAGTCCACTTCGGGGACGCGCTTCTTGGCGACTGTGCGCCCGGGCCAACATTACTTCATCGTTTGGGGAAAAGGGCATACCGAGTCTCTTTTTGCCGACCTAGCTGCAGGTAGGACCTATTGGGTGGTGGTCAGCCATCGGCCGGGTCTGTGGGCGGTTACGCGAGGGAGCAAGCTGGTGAAAGATATCCCTTCGTACCGCGAAAATACGAGACCACTGCTGGCGGACCAGGCTGCCGGCCAGGCATACCTCGATTCGATGAAAGGCGAAGTGTCTAGCGCGGTTCGCGATGGGATCGCCACCTACCGCGCGTATCCAGATGCAGACAAGGCCGATGCGACACTGTACCCCGCCGACGACGAATCGAGGTGGTGACTACAAATTTCGCGACTTGCGCTTCGGCGTGCTGCGGGCTATGAATCACGCTCTCTCGGGCACGTAGCTCAGCTGGATAGAGCACCGGCCTCCGAAGCCGGGGGTCGTGGGTTCGAATCCCGCCGCGCCCACCCTGACAAACTCCACGATTCCGCCAATTTGGCGCAGAGTCTACGGAGTGCGTGCTTCGATGAGCTTGGTCAGCAAGCGGTCGATCGCGCCTTGGCTTGCCACAAAGTAGGGCGCTAGCGACCGTGTCGACCGTCCAACGCGAATGGCGAGCAGTCGGCCTTTGCGTGCAAGCGCGAACACGCTTTCATCGTTCTCGTCGTCGCCGACGTAAATCGCGGAGGCGCAACGCATGCGTTTGCAGAGCGAGCGCAGGGCGCTGGCTTTGTCGGGCGCGCCGGCGGGAATCACGTTGACCACCATCTTGCCTTCCATGATTCGGGCGTCGGGCAGCTCGGCGGCAGCGAGGAGAATTTCTTTGCGAACGACGGGGCGTGAACGTGCCTTGCGGTAGTGGATGGCCAGCGTGACGCCCTTGTCCTCGACGATGAGGCCGGCGACGCGCGGCAGGCTGGCGGTCAGTTGCGCCCGCCACAAAGCGACCAGCCACGTCGCGCGGCGGAGCTGGGGCGATGGCTCCATGCCGTGGTTTCCGATCACGGCGCGCAGGGGAACCTCGTCGAGCTTTTTCATGACGTCGGCGCGCGCGCGGCCGGAAATGACCACGCACGGGTAAAGCCGCGCGAGCTCGGTCATCAGTTTTTCGGTGCGGCCGCGCATGGCCGCTGCCGCCGGTTCGCGCACGATGGGCGCCAGCGTTCCGTCGAAATCAAACGCCAACAGCACGCGCCCGCGTGCATAGCGCTTCAGGGTTTCTTCTTCTTCTTCGGTCAGGATGTTCTTCACTGCGTAAGACCAGCGAGTCGGGACAATTCTTCACCAGCGCGGCCAATGACGGTTTGCTTTTTGCGCAGTCGAGCCGCATCCACCAGCATGCGTCCGGCCCAGCGGTAGACGTTGAACTCGGCAAGGAACCCGCGCATGGCGTGGATGCGTCCGCGCTGCTCCTCCGCAGACATGCTGATGGCGGTCGCCAGTGCCGAGCTCGCTTCTTCGAAATCGTAGGGATTGACGACCAGCGCCTCGGCCATCTCGCGGGCAGCGCCGGTGAATTGGCTGAGCACCAGCACGCCGCGCTCGTCGTCGCGAGCGGCGACGAATTCCTTGGCGACGAGATTCATGCCGTCGTGCAAGCTGCTGACGTAGCAAAGATCGGCGGCGCGGTAGAAGCGGAAGACGGTCGGTGGCTCGTGATGGCTGCGGAACAGCCGAATCGGTTTGTAGTTGCCGCGGGCAAAACGCGCGTTGATGCGTTCGGCGGTTTTCTCGACGGTCTCATCGAGCTGGCGGTACTGCTCGATCAGGCTGCGGCTGGGCGCTGCCAATTGCACGAAGGTGAAGCGGCCCACGTAGGCGGGAAAACGCTCCAGCAGGCGCTCGACGGCGAGGAAGCGCTCTTCGATGCCTTTGGTGTAGTCGAGACGATCGACGCCCACGCCCAGGATGGCGTCTCTGTCCAGCTCGAGCTCGGCAAACACGCTCCGCCGACATTCTTCGATGGGGGGCGCGCTTTGCGCCCATTCGCTCGGCCAGGCAATCGAGATGGGATACGGCCTTACCAACGTCGATTGACCGCGCTGGATCACGGCGCTTTGCTCGCGGTCGATGCGCGCTTCCAAGTAGCGGTCGACGGAGTCGAAGAAGTTGTTGCAGTAAAGCTGCGTTTGGAATCCAAGGATGCTGCTGCCGAGGAGCCCCTCGACCAGCTCGGCCCGCCACGGACAAATGCCCAGGCGTTCGGAATTGGGCCAAGGGATGTGCCAGAAACTGATGATCGTCGCGCGCGGCAGGCGCTCGCGAATCAGGCGCGGCGCCAAGGCGAAATGGTAGTCCTGCACCAGCACCACGGGGTCGTCGGATTCGGCCTCGCGGCAGACGGCGTCGGCGAACTTGCGATTCACGGCGCTGTACGCGGCCCAGTCTCCGCTGCGGAAAAGCGGTCGCATGTGCGCCAAGTGGCAGAGCGGCCACAGACCTTCGTTCGACAGACCGTAGTAGTAGCCGCGCTCCTCGTCGGGCGTGAGCCACACCCGTCGCAAGCTGTAGGATTCCTCTTTGGGAGGCACGCGCACATGATCTTTGCGGTCGACCGATTCCCGATCCGCCGAGCCGCTGCCATGGGCGACCCAAACGCCCGAGCACGCGCGCAGCACCGGTTCGACGGCGGTGACCAGGCCGCTCGCCGGGTGAAGGACATGGATGCTGCCGTCGGCATGGCGGTTGTGGATGTAGGGCTCGCGGTTGGCGAGTACGATGACTTTCTCGCCGGGGAAAAAGCGCACCAGGGCTTGCTTGAGGCGTTGCGGGATCCACGCACCGTTCGCGCCGTCGAGCTCGCGCTCGGCCGCCAGGCGCTCGACCAATTCGCGCACGTCGCGAATGATGGGCAAGAATTCCTTGCGATCCGATTCGCCTTGAATGAACCGGCGCAGCTCCTTGCGGAAACCGCGCCACGACAGGCGCGCGGCCACGATGGTCACCAGCGACGCGCCGAGGGCAAGCAGCGCGAAGGCAATGATGAGAAAGCTGCGGGTCTTGGCCTCGCGCCTCTCGATGTACGACAGGTCGTGGACCAAAATCAGATAGCCGGGTATTTGGTCGTCTTGGACGAGGGGCACGGCGCTGACGTGCACGTCGCCGCCGGGGAGTGTCCACACGGTGCCCCACACCGGTCGGTTCGACCGTTCCTTCATCAGGCTGTCGTTCATTTTGCGTGCGATGGCCGGGCAGGTGATGGAAGGGGGCAACACTTGTGTTCGCGCCAGCATCTCCATGCGCACCGTGCACAGCTCGGCGCCCATGATGCGTTCATCGCGAGCAATATTACCGAG
>CAZTTW010000527.1:0-4145 GCA_964616265.1 uncultured Myxococcales bacterium
GTGATGGGCGGCCGATCCAAGCCGTACGTCATCTTGGAAAAGGAGCTGTCGGCGATTTGCGATGCGGTCTATCCGTGCACCGACGACGGCAGCTATGGATACAATGGCTTCGTCACGGGAAAGCTGGGCGAACTGATCGCCGATGCGAAGCTGCCGGTCAATGCCGTGATCACGGCGGGGCCGGTGCCGATGATGAAGGCCATCGCCAACGTCACGCGGGAAAAAGCGATCCTGACCATCGCATCGCTGAATCCCATCATGGTGGATGGAACCGGCATGTGCGGTGGTTGCCGAGTCACGGTCGGCGGCAAGAATCTGTTCGCGTGCGTGGATGGGCCGGAATTCAACGCCCACGAAGTCGATTTCGCCTCGCTGACCGATCGCTTGGCCGCGTATCGCGATCACGAGCGGAGCGTTTGGGAGCGCTTGAAGTCCGACCAAGAGCACCAGTGCAAGCTGCAGGCGGCGATGGCCGACGCCAAGGCCGGGTGAGTTAAGTAGGTTCCACCTTTCTTCCGTTGTTGAGGTAGTCCGATGAAGCCAGCCGAACGAATGAAGATCCAGCGCCAAGCGATGCCGGAGGCGCCGGCCGAAGAGCGCGCTCACCACTTCCGCGAAGTGAACCTGGGGCTGCCTCCCGACTTGGCGGCCATCGAGGCCAAGCGGTGCCTTTCGTGCAAGAACCACGAGTGCGTGGCCGGTTGCCCCGTCGGGATCGACATCCCGGGTTTCATCGCGGCAGTCGACGAGGGCGACCTCGAGCGCGCCGCGAACCTTCTGTACGCGGCGAACGTGCTGCCTGGAATTACCGGTCGGGTCTGTCCGCAGGAAACCCAGTGCGAAGAGCTGTGCCTGGTGGGCAAGAAAGGCAAGCCCGTCGCCATCGGCTACCTAGAGCGCTACGTAGCGGACTGGGCGCGCGAGAACCTGAAGCGGGCGATCAAGCGGGCGCCGCCGACGGGCAAGAGAGTCGCCGTGGTAGGCAGCGGCCCGGCCGGCCTGACCTGCGCCGGCGAGCTGGCCAAGCTCGGCCACAAGGTGACGGTCTTCGAGGCGCTCCACCGCCCGGGCGGCGTGCTGGTGTACGGCATCCCGGAATTCCGCCTACCGAAGGTAATTGTCGACAAGGAAGTTCAGACGCTGCAGGACATGGGCGTAACGATCGAGTGCAACGTGGTCATCGGAGCGACGATGACGCTAGACGACCTGAGGACGACCGAGGGTTATGATGCCGTCTTCGTCGGCAACGGCGCCGGCCTGCCGGTGTTCCAGAACATACCGGGGGAAAACCTCAAGGGCGTGTACTCGGCCAACGAGTACCTGACGCGAGTCAATCTAATGAGTGCCTACCTAGGAGCGCAGGCGGACACGCCGGTGCTGCGGGGGCAGGGCGTGGTTGTGGTGGGCGGCGGCAACACCGCGATGGACGGCGTGCGAACCGCGCGACGCCTGGGCGCCGATCCCGCGTGCCTGGTTTACCGTCGGTCGGAGAAAGAGATGCCGGCGCGTGTGGAGGAAGTGCACCACGCCAAAGAGGAAGGCGTGCGCTTCGAAATGTTGACCAATCCCCTTGAAATCCTTGGCGACGAGGCAGGTTGGGTGCGCGGCGTGCGCTGCCAGCGGATGGGCCTGGGCGAGCCTGATGCTTCGGGCCGACGGCGACCCGTGCCGATCGAGGGCAGCGAGTTCGAAATCCCATGCCAGGTATTCATCGAGGCCATCGGGACCAAGGCGAACCCGCTTCTCACGCAAGCAACGCCCGACCTGACGCTGAACAAGTGGGGCAACATCGTCGCCGACGAAAACGGCATGACGAGCCTACCGGGGGTATTTGCAGGAGGCGACATCGTGCGAGGCGGCGCCACCGTCATCCTCGCTATGGGCGACGGCAAGAAAGCAGCCGTCGGCATCCACAACTACCTGAGCAAGGCCGCGACCTAGCCTGGGACAGGCACCACGCCCCGGAATCGCGTGGGCCAAAGCGGACAGAGAGCAAGTGCTAATCGCGGTGGTCGATCGCGCGTTCGTTGAAGCGGACCGAGGGTAGTTTCGCGCGGTTGAAGCGGTTGCAGCGAACCGAAGCGGTTGCAGCGAACCGAGGGTAGTTTCAGGGCGAAGGTCGAGCGAACCGAGGGTAGTTTCAGGACCGTCGAAAGCTCAAGGCTCGCGAAACAGACCGAGGGTAGTTTCGAGAAAACCGATTTGAGGTCTCGAGGCTCGGCGCACGAGGCCACGGGCAGACCGAGAGTAGGTCCAAGCAACTATTTCCGGCATTCACCGAGACCTAAGGCATGACAATGCCTCGACAGATCGTCCCCGGCGCTACTTACCTGATCACGCGACGCTGTTCCGAGCGACGCCTTTTCTTGCGTCCCGATGCTTTTGCCAAGAATGCCTTCATCTATTGTCTCGGCCTGGCGGCGACCCACGCAAGAGTTGACGTCTTGTTCGTCGTGGCGATGTCGAATCACTATCATGCCGGGATACACGATCCCGTGGGCAATCTGCCCGTCTTCTGCGAGTACTTTCACGCGCTACTCGCCCGTTGCCTGAACTCCTATCTTGGTCGTTTCGAAGGATTCTGGTCGTCCTCCGCCACGTCGGTCGTTCGTCTGATCGAAGCCAACGACATTCTTGAAAAAGCGGTCTACGCATACGCGAATCCGACCGCCGCCGATCTCGTCGATGCCATCGAGGAATGGCCAGGAGTAAGCAGTCTCGAGGCCGCGTCCACGAACGGGCACCTGACGGCTACGCGGCCACGGCAGTTTTTCCGCAGCAGGGGCGAGCTGCCCGCGACTGTCTCGGTCCCTATCGTCACGCCCGAGGCGTTCCGCGTTCAAGGTAATGGCGAATAGGCGCAGACGGTTCGAGAACGTCTGCGCCTGGTTGAGGAGGAGCACCGCGAACGCCGACGAACCGAGGGTAAGTCGGTGCTCGGGCGGCAAGGGATTCTTGCGCAGGACCCATTCGCGTGTCCCCAAGTTGCGGCACGCCGGTTCGGCATGAACCCGAGTATTGCGGCGAAGAACCGATGGGCTCGATCCGACGCACTCAAGCGGAGCAAGGCATTCTTGGAGCGGTACCGTGCTGCGCTTGCGGCGTGGATCAATGGGGTTGCAGATACCGTATTTCCGTATGGCACCTATTGGATGCACCGCTTTGCGAGGGTGATATGCGAGACAACAGAGGAAGCCGCGGCTGCCCTGGCGACGGCCACAGTACACTGCACGACGTGAGGCGGATCTACGTCGATTGATCTACTGAGGGTCGAGTCGCATCCGGACCGAACGGATATGCGGTGCAAATCTCGCGGGCGATTCGCTCGAAACGGACCGTGGCGTCCGCAAACTCCGCCGCGGTCATGAATCGCGTAGAGCTTCCGCGCGCAAGTAGCTCGGACTGAGCGACGGCACCGACACTGGAGTACCCCCGGTCTTGAGCTCGTTTCACTACCCTCGGTTGGTCTTGAGTTCGTTTCATTACCCTCGGTTGGTCACGCCGAAGGCGCTTCGCCATTTGCAGGCCCAGTGGGTTGTACGGTAGCAAGATAGCTCCGTGCAGCCCGCAGGATCTGAGCTGGCGAATCAGTCCTGCGAAATTACCCTCGGAGAGGGTGACGCCGGGCACGAGCGGAATTCGAACACGTAGGCGGTCGGCGACAAGTCGAGCAAGAAGGGCAAGATTCTCGAAGATGCGGCTATTGTCGCGACCTGTGCAAGACCGGTGCTCTCGTGGATCCGCGAGCTTCAGATCGAAGTAGATCAGGTCCAAGAAGGGAAGCAAGCGCTCGCAAAACAGCGAAGCCGAAAATTCGCCGCAAGTCTCCAGGGCCAATTGAACGCCGCGCGCCTTCAAGGAGACCGCGACAGCGCCGACGTAAGCAGGGAACATCGTACACTCGCCGCCTGAAAATGTGACGCCACCTCCCGACCGACGGTAATAGGCTTCGTCGCGCAGGAGCAAGTTGACGAGCTCGTCGATCGCATACTGACGACCTACGGATACCAAAGCACCTCCCGGACAGACCTCGACACACTTGTGACATGCTCGACAATCTCCCCCAACGAGAAGATCTTGCGGGTAAGCGGCGGATGGTGGCTCTTCTTCAACTACCCTCGGACAGGCGGCGGCGCACGGACAGG
>CAZTTW010000528.1:0-4140 GCA_964616265.1 uncultured Myxococcales bacterium
GCATCTCGTTTCCGTCGGGTGTTGTTACGACCCCCTTCCATCTACCATTCAGATCGGTGGCTGGTGCCATTCGCAAAACATAGGACACCTGGGCGGCGTTGCAAGGCGCAGAAGCTCGCGGTCCTTTTCTTGAACCTGAGATGACCCGCCTTGCATCTCAGCTCCTAATGGCCATCGACATCCAGAATCTCTTCAACGAGGTGTTAGATGACGCCGAACTCGACGAGATCGGTGAGTCGCGCTTCAGCGACATTGTCTCCAGTTTAGGTCGGCGATCTGAATGGCGAAATGGCCAGCGAATGTAGTACCAGGCAAGCGCGCTCTAGGTCTTGAATTGGCCGACCAGCGCGCTTAGCTGGGTGGCGAGACGGTGCAATTCGGTGGCACTGTTTTCGACTTGCGTGCCACCTCCTCTAATTTCGGCGACTGCCATGCTGAGTGCTGCGATTTCCTGGGCGATCGATCCTGAAACCGTCGCCGTTTGACTGACCTGCTGCTCGGCGGTAATCACCCCCTCCGAGGCACGCGCGATGTTGTTCGCCACGTCCTTGGTCACCGCTGCTTGTTCCTCAATAGACGCCGCAATGGAGGCGACGATGCCGTCTACCTGGCTGATGATTCTCGCGACAGCTTCGATATCGGTCATAGCTCCCGCAGCCGAGTTCTGGACATCGTGGATCTTGGCGCGAATATCTTCGGTCGCAGCGGCGGTCTGCTGGGCCAATTCCTTGATCTCGTTCGCCACCACGGCAAAGCCTTTCCCGGCTGTTCCGGCGCGTGCCGCCTCGATGGTCGCGTTGAGCGCCAGCAAGTTGGTCTGGGCCGAAATGCTGGTGATACTCTCGGTCACCTTGCCAATCTCCTTCGCGGCATGACCCAATTGCTGCATGAGCAGAGAAGCTGATTGCGCCTGCCCCGTCGCCTGATTGCTGATGGCCCGTGCCTTTTCCGAGCTCGCCGCGATATCGCTGACGGTAACGCTCATTTGCGCCGAGGCGTCACTTACCGATGCGAGATTGGTCGAGGCTTCGTTCATGCTCGCTGCCAGTCCGGCGGTATTGGCGCTCGCCTCTTCGGCTGCTGCGGCCACACTAGTGGCTCTTTCGGAAACTTTGTTGACCCCAAGTGCCGTCTGACCCGAAACGCTGGTCAGATTCTCCGATGCGCTGGACAGCGTCTTCACGCCTTGACCAACGTCGCGCAGCAGCCCGCGCAGACTGACGGACATGGCTTGCGCCGCCTGCGCCAAGGTCCCGATCTCGTCGGTCCTCTCGCAGAGCTTAGCCTCCACGTCACAGGTGGCATCGCCCTGGCCAATTCTGTGCATTACATCGGCAATGGTGCCCAGCGGAGCGAGCGCCCTTCCAATGGAGAGGTAGGCGGTCACGCTGACCACGAACGAGCATAGAACAGCAAGCATGAGCAGCGCATCTCGCAGCCAACTCAGCTCGCGATAGAGCTCGTCCGTGTAGCTGCTGGTCGCAATGATCCAATCCCAAGGTTGGTAGTAGGCCAGCGACGCGATCTTCCGGCGCGGATGCGTCTCGCCCAGTCCCTTGTTGATCCACGCGTACTCGACGATACCAGTCTTGAGCTGGACGAACTCCTTGATGAGCTCGTGCCCGTCGCCATCCCTGGCGTCGAGGATATTCTGACCTTCCAAGGTGGGGTGGACGACGGCGTTTCCCCGACTATCGATGACGAAGGCATACCCGGTCTTCGCGATCCTGATTTCGTGAATGAGTCTCTTGAGGTCGCGCAGCGGCTCGCTGATCTCGAACCCGATGAAGTAGACGCCGACCACAGCGCCGGTCTTGTCCGTGAACGGCTCGTAGCGAGTCATGTAGTCGCGACCGAAGAGGCTTGCTTTTCCGGTGTAGTCACGGTTCTCGATCAACGAGGCAAATGCCGGGTGTTTGTGGTCGAGGCTGGTTCCTACGGCCCGGGTGCCATCCTCCTTCTTCAAAGAGGTACTGATACGAATGAACTCGTCGTCCCTGCGGGCGAAGATAGTAGCGACGGATTTGTCCCCGGTCTCGCGGGTGAACGCATCCACTTGCGTAAAGTTGCCGTTCACGACCTCACCGCCGGACCTGAGAACGGGCGTGATCTCCACGCCAACCTTAGTGGTCTTGCCCGAATCCAGAGTCATGCCGCCCGCAAACTTGCCCTTGAGGCAGCCGATAAGCTGGAGCGCGGAATACTTGCTGCTGCTGTCAAACCTTTGAACGACGTCCCTAAGCAGATTCGTTTCCTGCATCAGGTCGGATTCGAATCGCTTCGTGAACGGGGCCTGGCTGCCCCAATAAGCGACCAGAGTGCCCAGCAAAAAAATGCCCGCAGCCGCCGACGAAACCAGCAAGGCCAGCCGCGCCGACATGGAGCGCCGGGAAGCCTGACGGGATGGGGTGCGCCCAGGCGCGAAACCGTTCGTCATCGAGATTGTCTAAGTCTCCTATCGACAAGGCATCATTGCACCTTGAGCGGCATCGGATTGCCTCGCGCCGAAATCCACGCATTCATGTACCCACACCACGGAGGAAATGAGGCGACCATGGGCTTCTACGCCAGCAACAATTCCGCCCCACATCGCACCCTCACCGACCACGAGCAGCACCAGCTTTTGGCAATCACCGGTGAACGGCGCGACGGGTAGGGATGGGCCACTGTCGCCGTTGCTGCGTAGTCGATGCCATGGGCCGCGATAATCTCGAAGATGTCCCTTTTTTCGCCTGCGCGCCCGAGCAACGACTCGCCCAGCCGGACTGGTGGTGGTTCGGGCCCCGAACGGCGTCAGGCCGCTCTTCTGCACGCCTGTGTTCATATAGGCTTCGTTGTCGTAGCAGACGTAAATGAAGTGGTCGCCCCGATCGATGGCTCCCGACAAGGCCTGCAAACCAATGTCCGCGGTACCGCCGTCGCCCGCAAAACCGACGACGTGATAGTCGCGAAGTCCAAGCGCACGAGCGGCGGCGGAGATCCCTGACATCATCGATGCCGTGCCAGCAAACGTGGAAATGATGGCATTGCAGCCAAAAGCAAGCTGCGGATAGATGAAGCCCACCGCCGACATACAACCCTCGGGCAGCACAACGAAGGTGCGTTCGCCCAAGGGATGTCGCGGTCGCCATTGCCGATCGCCTCGCTGTAACGACAAGAAGTAGAGCAGACCTGCTGGATTTGCTTTCATACGCTTCCTTTGCCCGCATCAGCTGGGAGTTAAATCACGTCGAACCAAATATTGGTTTGACAGTCGTTGAACCCAGCCTAAACTACTACCTTAAAGGTGTTAGTTTGAGTTCCTCGATGTATGGCGCCGGAGCCGAATATGCGCTCCACTCGATGTTGATACTGGCGACGCAACCCGATCCTGTGAGCGTCAGCGATCTCGCGGGCTACCAACAAATTCCTGAACGCTTTCTGGCCAAGATCTTTACTCGGCTCAAGAGAGCAAAACTCGTCAAGGGGAGCGAAGGCATCGCCGGCGGGTTTGTCCTGGCCAAGCCCTCCAAGGACATTCACGTGTCAGAAGTGCTCAAGGCGGTTGATCCAGGCCGCTCCCTATTTGCCTGTGCAGAGATTCGACAGAAGTGTGCTCTTTTTGGCGTTCGCCCCCCTAGATGGGCCGTCTCGGGTCCTTGCCGGATCCATGCCTTCATGGAAGAGGCCGAACGAAAGCTGCATGGATTTCTCGCTTCCAAGACTCTATCGGACTTGGTTTGTGAATACTCGTGCAAGGCTCCCCAAGGGTTCGCAGCGGAGACGAAAGGCTGGTTCCGGGACCGCAAGAGGGGCAGAAGCGTGCGCGATTAGCACCGTGAATCAGCAGCGCTGGCCTGGTGACCACAGCAGCTCGTGAAGGTCAGTCTGCGTGGACTACGGCGAGAATTGTAAAGCCCTAACAACGGAGGCAGATCATGGAGATTCCAGAAACAATGTTGGAAGTGCTTAAGAAGGATGGTGTAGTCGCCATCGCCACCCTGGGTCCAGATGGGCCACACATGGTGAATACCTGGAACAGCTACATACAAGTCTCTAAGGATGGCCGCTTGTTGATACCAGCGGGCTATTTCCATAGGACAGAGTCCAACATCGCGGCCAACAACAAGGTCCTCGTGACCTTGGGCAGCAGCAAAGTGC
>CAZTTW010000529.1:0-2281 GCA_964616265.1 uncultured Myxococcales bacterium
ACGGGACAGAGCCTTTGGCCGGTGCAAGATCGAATCAAAGATCTCATTGCCTTCTTCGTCAGCGAGGACCATTTCCTGATTCGCGCCGCGCTCGGCATGCAGGTCACGATGGCCCCTCTTGCACCCCTCGCGGACGCGCGCCAGCGCCCGAGCCAGGCGCAAGTCAAGGCACAGTAGCGACATCCCGACCGGCTGGCAAAGGCGCAAGCCGGACCGTTTCTGCCTTTTTTGGGGGTGCAGCCATGCACACAAGTCGCCCCCAAGTACGCTCTGTTTCTGGCGCGTATCCGACGGGGAAAAGGAAGGCAAACTCTGCGGAGACACTATTGCTCTTCATGACAGAGCTTGCTTGAGTACATTTTGTTCATCGTTCTAGAGAGGAGATTCCAATGCGACTTTTGTCCACGGTATTTGCGCTTTGTACGGTCGTCCCCATGGTGGCCAATGCTCAGGAGCCCGCTCCAGCGCCGGCTCCCGCGCCCGCACCAGCGGCGGCGCCCATTCCTGCACCGGTGGCCGAGGCCGCCGCGCCAGCACCTGCAGCCGCCCCAGCTCCCGCGCCGATTGCGTTCGGCTGGGAATCTTTGGTGGATGCGTATTACATGTACAATTTCACGGGCGACCCGAAGACTCAGCCGCCGCAGTTTCGTCAGTTCGACAACCAGTCGAACAGCTTCACGCTGAACTACGCCAAGCTCGGCGTACACGCAGACACGGATCTGGTGACCTTCCGCATGGACATCGGCGGGGGACATACGGCAGCGCTCATCAACGGCGGCGACGGGTTCCTGGTTCAGCAGGCCTACGCCGAGGTGAAGCCGCATCCCCTCGTGTCGATCGACGCCGGTAAGTTCGTCACTTCCGCCAGCGCCGAGGTCATCGAGTCGAACAAGAACTGGCTCTACAGTCGCTCACTCTTGTTCTACGGCGTGCCTTTGCTACACACTGGTCTGCGCGTGAACGTCGCCCCGATCGGCACCATCGCCGCGCCCGAGCTCGTGCTCTCGTTCCAGATCGTCAACGGCTGGAACAACGATCCCGACAACAACAGCGACAAGACGTTCGGCTTCAATGCAACGTACACACCGGCGAATCAGGGCCTAACCGCGTCGGTGACCACGTACATCGGCAAGGAAGAAACCACGGGCACGGGCTCCGACACGCGCATGCTCTTCGACGGCGTTGCTCTCAAGGACATCGGCAACGTCTCGGTCGGCCTCAATATCGACTACCTGAAAGAGGGCTCCACGAACTGGTTCGGCGTTTCCGCCATGGGCCGCTATATCCTCAACGACTCGTTCTACGTGGCCGCCCGTGGCGAGTTCGTAAAGAACAAGAACACGAGCATGTTCGTGCTCCCGGGAGCTACCCCGACCACCACGAGTGTGTTCGACGGCAGCCTCTACGAGTTCACCGGCCTTGGCGCGTGGACTGTCGGCAAACACTACGAGATGCGTGCCGAAATCCGCGCCGACATGAGCGACAAAGAGGTGTTCGCAAAGGGATCGACGCCCAAGAAGAATCAGGTCACCGGCCTACTGGCCGCCCTCGCCTATTTCTAGGTCGTTACCACCATTTCACGACTGCGAAACAGTCCGGCAACGAGTTCCGAGGAAAAATCCACCCATGAAGCGGATCGAAGCGATCATCAAGTCGTTCAAGCTCGACGAAGTAAAGGATCGGCTCTATCAAGTTGGAGCCCGTGGCATGACCGTCTCGGAAGTGCGCGGTTTCGGACGTACGGGTGGCAAGCGCGAAGTCTACCGTGGCTCGACCTACACGGTCGACTTCGTGCCGAAGGTTCGCATTCAGATTGTCGTCGACGATGAGATGGTTCACCCCATCGTCGACGCCATCCTGGCTTCGGCGCGAACCGGAGAAATCGGTGACGGCAAGATCTTCATCTCGCCCGTAGCCGACGTCATCCGCATCCGCACCGGCGAACGCGGTCCCGAAGCCGTCTAAGAAACTTCTTTTGCGCCGGAGCCTTCATGTCTGGCCCCAACGACAGCTCGCCGACTCCGAGCAGCGACGCCGACTCCGATCCTCAATCATCGGCCCGAGCCGTGCGCCGCAACGACGATACAGCGCGCTTTATTGAACGCTTCCAAGCCCTGACGGGGCTTCGCGTCCATTCCACCAGCATGGAGGGCTTGCCGCGGGAATTTCTCGCGAGACCCGTCGAGCCACCCAACCTTCTCGTCGACAAGTACGGATACGAGCTGGAGCCGCGGACCCACAACGCCCTTTGTCGCTACGAGCCCGGCCGCCAGCCGGATCG
>CAZTTW010000529.1:2381-4135 GCA_964616265.1 uncultured Myxococcales bacterium
CAACCAGAGCCCGCCACCGCCGTCGGCACCCTGCTCGGCCTTCCGGTTGGCGCCCGCTTGCGCGCAAGCGGCTACTACGAGAACAATCCGCGCTTCGGCCGCCAGTTTCGCATCGTCTCGTACACCGAGCTGTCACCGCAGACGCTCGAGGGCATCAAGCGCTACCTTGGTGCCGGGCTCATCAAGGGCATCGGCCCGGAGTTCGCGGCGCGCATCGTGGCCCGCTTCGGGGAGCGCACGCTGGAGATTCTCGACGCCCTTCCCGCACGCATTCGCGAGGTGCCGGGCATCGGGCAAAGCCGCGCCCTTGCCATTCAAAAGGCGTGGGCGGCCCAGCGCGGGCAGCGCGAAGTCATGGTGTTCTTGCAAGGCTACGGCGTTTCGCCCGCCCTCGCCGCGCGCATCTACAAACGTTACGGCGCGGAGGCCATCCAGCGCGTACGGGAAAATCCCTACCGATTGGCCTTCGACGTGTGGGGCATCGGATTCCTTTCGGCCGATCGCTTGGCCAGCGCGCTCGGCATCGGCAAGGAAAGCGACGTGCGCGTTCAAGCCGGCGTGCGCCACGTTCTCGAGGAGGCCGGCGGACAGGGACACGTCTATTTGCCGCGCGATAGACTGGCGCAAGATGCCGTCGCACGACTAGGCGTTGCCATCGAGCTCGTCGAGCCGGCCATCGATCGCCTGGCCCGTGAAGGCGACATCGCCATCGAGCATTCGGGCACAGAGGTGACGGTCTACGACACCGGCCTGCTGCGCGCCGAACGCGCCGCCGCCGAAGGTTTGAGCCGCCTGCTCAACACGCCCAGCAAACCGCTGCCCATTGATCCCGACAGTGCCATTGCTGCCTACGAGAAAAAGGCAGGAATCACCCTGGCACCTCGCCAAGCCGAGGCCATCCGTCGCGCCTTGCACGAGCCAGTATTGGTCATCACCGGCGGCCCCGGCGTCGGCAAGACGACCATCGTGCGCGGAATCGTGTCGCTCTTCCTGGCGTGCAAACGCAGCGTTGCCTTGGCGGCGCCCACCGGCCGCGCGGCCAAGCGTCTGCAAGAGACGACTGGCCAGCCAGCCGCCACCCTGCACCGTCTTCTCGAATGGCGCCCCGGCGAGGGCATGTTCGGGCGCAATCAAAGCCGGCCGCTCGAAACCAACCTGCTGGTCGTGGACGAAGCGTCGATGATCGACATTCGCCTTTGCGCTGATCTGGTCGCGGCTCTCGCCAGCGGAACGCGCCTCCTCTTGGTCGGCGACCAGGACCAACTTCCTTCGGTCGGTCCTGGCATGGTTCTGCGCGACGTGATCGCGTCCGGGACATTTCCCGTCGTCCGTCTGAACGAAATTTTCCGCCAGGCGGCGCAAAGCCTCATCGTCACCAATGCCCACCGCATCCACGACGGAGAAATCCCCGAGCTCGGCAGCGAAGGCAGCAAGGTCGGACGCGACTTTTTTTTCCTCGAAGTCGACGATCCCGCGCTGGCGGCACAGACCGTGCGAGACCTGGTGGCCACGCGACTGCCGCGCTACTACGGCTTTTCGCCCTTCGACATTCAAGTGCTCACGCCGATGCACAAGGGCGACCTTGGCGCGGCGAACATCAATCATCTGCTGCAAGAGGCACTCACGCCGACGGGCGAGGCGCTGCAAAGTGGCAGTCGACGGTTTCGCACCGGCGACCGGATCATGCAGTTGCGCAACAACTACGACAAGGACGTGTTCAATGGCGACGTCGGCCGCGTGGTTCGGGTTGCGCG
>CAZTTW010000530.1:0-4129 GCA_964616265.1 uncultured Myxococcales bacterium
CGAACCCTTCTTCACCACCAAAGAAGTCGGCAAGGGAACCGGCTTGGGCCTGGCCACCGTGTACGGCATCGTCAAGCAAAACAACGGGTTCATCGATCTGCGCAGCGAACCCGGACAGGGAACGGTCTTCACGATTTATTTGCCAAGATATGTGGAAAAGAGCGTTCGCGAGCAGACCGACGCGACGGCTTTGACGATTCAACCAGGCCAGGAGACCATCTTGCTGGTGGAGGACGAGGCACCCCTTTTGGCGGTCACGCATAGAATGATGGAAAAGTGTGGCTACAACGTGCTCACCGCAAGCACGCCCGGGCAAGCCATCCAGATCGCGCGAGAGCACCCGGGAAAAATCGATTTGCTCATCACCGACGTGGTCATGCCCGAGATGAACGGCCGCGACCTGGCCAAGAACTTCCTATCGCTCCATCCCCAAGCCAAGCGCTTGTTCATGTCGGGCTACACCGCTGACGTCATTGCCCATCAAGGAGTTCTGGACGAGGGCGTGTTCTTCATCCAGAAGCCATTCTCTGCCAAGGATCTTGCGGCCATGGTTCGCCAGGTGCTCGGCAACGGAGGCGCAAAAATTGTCTGACGCGAACCCTTTTCCGTGGACCTGCTTCTGGACGTGGCCTCGCGCACGATCGTTGAGTTAGGGACGCGAGCAGACATGGTCCTTGTCGCCGATGGACTGCGCACCATCGTCCAGCCCGCCCCACCGTGATTCGACTCTTCAAGCTAGAGTCGCCGGCGCCTTGGAAAGGGCTATCCTGTAGGCTGAGGCCACAATTCTCGATGCTCATCACGACCAAAGAAGTCGCGACCCTTTTGAAGGTTCACCCCAAGCACGTCTACCGCCTGCTCAAGCGAGGTCTGCCGGCGCATCGGGTGGGTGACGAGTGGCGTTTTGACGAGGAGGAAGTGCGACACTTCTGCCGGCAGCGTGGCACAGCGCCGAGGGCTGAGAACGCTCCCTGCTCGCCCTCGGGCGATGCTCCGCCTTCGTTTGTCGCGGCCAACGGTGACGTCGCGGTCGAGCTACTCCTAGAGACTGTTCGGCGATCGTGCGGCCCGTGCTTGGGTCACATCCCAGCGGATCACGAGACCGGGCTGGCGCTTTTGCGCAGGAACGCCGTGCTGGTCTCAGGCTTTCACGGCGAAGACATGCCCCCAGGCTTTTCCTCGGCGGGTCTGGCTCGTATCCAACTCGTCGAACGAGAGGTAGGCTTGGTGTTTCCGCGTGGCTTGCGTGTGCGACGTGCCTCCGCGATTGTTGGACGCCGACTCGCAGGACGACCGCTCACGGCCGGGATTCGCACGCATCTCGATACCGCCTTGGCGAAGGAGGGCGTAGAAGCGGATCGGATCTACAAGAACGCGGTACTCCTCGATTCGCATCGAGACGTGGTGATGGCCGTGGTACGTGGTGAAGCCGAAGTGGGGCTTGCATCGCAGGCGTGGGCGGCGCGCGCGGGTCTGGGATTCCTGGCGCTTGCGTCCGAGCCCTATGGCCTCTTGCTTCGAGGCAAGAGCCTCGGCGACCGAGCGATCATCGGCCTTTGCGAGGTCGCGCATAGCGCGGCTTTCAGGAAGCGGCTTGTCGCCGAAACCGGGTATGTGGCTAGTCGCGCAGGCGAGATTCGCCTGGCAACATCCTCTAGTTTGCCGGAATAAAACCACAGAGAGCCCGGAGCACGCGATGTCAAATGGAGAGAGTGTTCTCCGTGCTCCCTGTGGGCAAGACTGTAGATCGAGTCACGGCGGCGGGTTGGTCATGTCCAGCCGCAGAGCACTGAGGAAGTCGACAATGGCGGGCGTGAGGGCGGCGTCAAAGGGAATAAGGAATCGCTCAGCGTCGCCGGTGGTGAGCGTGCTGCCCGCGGGCATTCCGGACGTGCGATGTGCTTCGATCACGGAGGTGAGCCCGCCGTAGGTCCCGCCGTGCCCGTAGGGAAGCGTGAAGGCCACGCCGCGCAGATCTGGGGTCTTGAAAGCACCGACCAGGTTGGGTGTGACGATAGGGTCGATGGCTGGCGTCGAGGTAGGGGCGTCGCTGAACTTGCCGGTGCGACGGAATTCGCTCGCTAGGTAGAACGGAATGCCGTCCGAGCGGCCCGTGTCCGCAGTGTGGTCGGGCTTTCCACTGGGGAAGCGCAAGTTGTGGAACGAATCATTGCTGAGGCGCGGACCATAGTGGCACTGAGCACATCCCGCCGAGAAGAAGGCGAGCAGACCGTCCTTCTGCTTGCTGGTTAGGGCGTCGAGTTGACCGCTGGCGTAGGCATCAAGGGCGCTCGGTGCGACGCGAAGGCTGCGCAGGTAGGCCGCAATGGCCTTACCCATGTTCACCAGTACGCGCGTGACGGCGTCCTGATCTGCGAGTGTCATGCTTGCCCACGACGGCATTCCGGGCATGCCAGTGGCGGGAAAACGGGTGGGGTCGTCGAGGGGAGGCATGGGGCCGAAGATGGCCTCATACTCGGCCTTGTAGTTGGCAAAAATGGCGTGCGCGGCAAAGAGACGGGTCGATCCGTATTCGAAGTCGAGCTCGACTGGGAGAACCGAGAGCATCCACAGCGAATCCGCCACACCAGCCCACGATAGTACCGGTCGGTAGCCGGCTAGCACGATGCTGGGAACGTTGCGCGTGCCGAAGCTTGTGCCCTCGGGCGGGACCTCCTTGCCATCGGTGAGCAGAAGCGCGGGATTGTGGCAGCTCCGGCACCCAACCAGTTGCGGGGAGAGCTTGCCCGTTTCGAACAGGGTCAGTCCGAGCGCCGCCGCGCTTGGATCGTCGGCCACGCGATTCGTCGGATCGGGTGGTGGTGGTTGCACGAGCTTCATGTCGTGGATCATGTCCCACTGGTCGCGAGTAAAGCGGTCATCGTACGTCACGGGTACGACCGGCGATGGCGCGGGCTGGCCATTGAGTCGCGACAGGCTTTGTCGAAGCGTAGCTGTTACGATGTCTGGGGTTGGATTCGACAGCGCAGCCACGGGCGTGAGGGTCCGCGCGTCGACAACCAGGTAGAGCGGCAGTGCCGGGCGCGCATCGAAAAATGGCGCCGGGGTGAACGATGGATCGGCAAGGGCTGCAACGCGGCCGTCGCCGTGCGCGCCGTACGAGGCCAGATCCGACGCTGCGGCCAGCTGGTTGTCGTCGTTGTCTAGGAGCAAGTCGACGATGCCTACGCTGGACGCCAGATCCGGCGGGACCAGGGTCGAGGTGTTCGAGGCATGCCAGCGACACGTCCCGCACCAGCTCGCCACCGTACGCAGCACAAGTAACTTGGCTTGTGTGGCGCACGGCTCGGCGAAGGATTGGACGGAGACGCTGCCGGTGCTGCCTGCGAAGGTCAGCGCCGGCAGGGGGGTACCCAAGGCAAGCATGGTGCCTGGGCTGACGGACGAGGCATCGCAAGCGATGCCTCCATCAGCCGATACAAACAGTGGCACGCTGTCCACGGACGCGTCACCCCTAGGGGACGTGCTGCTTCCGGAACAGGACGCAAGCGCAAGCGGAACACCAATCGCCAGACTGAAGACGTGGAGGTCGTGGTGACGGAGAGTCATGGCGCCTCGCTAGGGAACGACGAAGATGTGGACGCCATTCAGGAGCGTGCTGCTGTCCGCAACGAAGAGGCGACGGTGGGCAGCGTCGTAGGCGCAACCGCTTGGCTTGCCCACGTTGGGATCGCTGCGGAAGAGCGTCACGGTCCCGTCAGGCTTGATCTGGCGCACGGAAATGGGATCGGTGGAATTGGGCGCGGCTTGGAATTGCCCGGTGAAGATGGTGCCGTCTGGACCCGCACAGATTTGGTCAGGGACGGGCAGTGTCGCGAGCACCTGGTAGCTGGCGCCGCCATCGTAGACTCCACCGTCGATAGGTCCGCCTTCGAGGGGAAGAATGTAGATGGTGCTGTTGCCTTGGTCCGAGACGTAGAGCTTGCCATTGGCAACCAACACGCCGACGATTTTCGCGAAGCCGCTGGCATAGATGGTTTCGCCAGTCTGCAGATCGATGCGGGTCACGGCCCCTGTCATGGCGCCGCCTGGCGTACCGCCAAAGTAGCTACCGAAGAGTTTGTCTCCCGCGTTGAGGCCAAGGCCGAGGTGGTGTTGGCCGGTGTCG
>CAZTTW010000531.1:0-763 GCA_964616265.1 uncultured Myxococcales bacterium
TCGACGGTCATCATGATGGAAAGCATCTACCGCAATTTCGCGCGCAAGGGCGGCAGCGCCTTCGATCGCATCGTCGCCGCGGCTCGCGAGGTGGGACCGCCCATGTTCTCGTCGGCACTCATCATTGCGGTGGCCTTCATTCCGCTGTTCACACTCACGGGCGTGGCAGGTGTCATCATGTCCCCGATGGCGCAGACGTACGCCTTTGCCATCGGTGGCTCCATTTTACTTTCGCTCACCCTGACGCCGACACTTGCTTCGCGCTTGCTTCCGATCGGACAGGCCGAGCATGAAGAGGAGAGCCGGCCGATGGCTCTTCTTTCGCGCCTCTACGCGCCGCTGTTTTCCTTCTCTCTGCGCAAGCCAAAGCTCACGGTCCTGCTCGGAACGGCGCCGGTCGTGCTGGCGTTGGTCGCTTCGTCGTTCCTCGGTCGCGAGTTCATGCCCAAGCTCGAAGAGGGAAATTTCTGGATTCGCGCGACGTTGCCCATGTCCATTTCGCTCGAGAAGGCTGCGCGTATGGTCGGACGCATGCGCGCCATCGTGCGCGGCTGTCCCACCGAGGGCGCCACGTGCGGGGAGGGTCAGCCGCGGCGGCCGGAGATTCAGACCGCGATTTCGCAGCTCGGTCGACCCGACGACGGCACCGACGTGTCGGGTTTCTACAACGTCGAGCTGCTGGCGCCGCTTAGGCCTGCAAGTGAGTGGCGCAAAGGTGTGACGAAGGAAGCGATGACGGTGGACATGCAGAAGGAATTGGCAG
>CAZTTW010000531.1:773-4127 GCA_964616265.1 uncultured Myxococcales bacterium
TTGGCATAGGCCTTTCCGGGCGTGGTCTTCAGTTTTTCGCAAGCCATCTCCGACAACGTGGAAGAGGCGATGTCGGGCGTCAAAGGTGAGAACACCGTGAAGGTCGTCGGCCCGGATCTGCACGTCAACGAATCGAAGGCAGAAGATATCGTCGAGGCGCTCAAGAAAGTCCCGGGCGTCGAGGACCTAGGCATCTTCCGCTCGCTCGGCCAGCCCGCCATTCGCATCACGCCCTACCGCACACAGATCGGGCGCTACGGCCTCAACACGGGCGATGTCGCGGCCGTGGTTCAGGCGGCGATCGGCGGCCAGGTCATCACGCAGGTCTTCGAAGGCGAAAAGCATTTCGATCTGATCATTCGTTGGGCCGAGCAATATCGTCGCGACGTGCGCTCGATCCGCAACATCCTGGTTTCCGCGGCGGACGGCTCGCAAGTTCCGCTCGGGCAAATTGCCGAAGTCGTGGAAGAAGAGGGCCCGTCGGTGATTTTCCGCGAGGATTTGAAGCGCTACGTGCCGGTCAAATTCTCGGTTCGTGGCCGCGACCTTGGCTCGACGATTGGCGAAGCGCAGGCGCGCATCGCGCCGATCGTGAAGCAGCTGCCGTACGACACTCATCTCGAGTGGGCGGGCGAGATGAACCAACTGCGCGAGACGACCAGCCGTTTGCTCGTCATCGTTCCCATCACGTTGCTGATCATCGCGTTCCTGGTTTTCAGCTCGACCAAGAACGTGCGTGACATGCTCATCGTGCTTTTGGGCGTACCGGTCGCGTGCAGCGGCGGCCTGGTGGCGCTCTACCTCACGCGAACCGATTTCTCGATTTCGGCGGCGATGGGCTTCATCTCCATTCTCGGCGTCGCGGTCCAGGATGCCTTGCTGGTAGTAACGTCCGCGCGCAAGCTGCGCGAGGCCGGCGCGACGGCCGAGGAGAGCGCGCGCCAAGCTGCCGTGCGGTGGTTGCGCCCGGTGCTGATGGCGACTTTCGTTGCCATGTTGGGACTCTTGCCGGCGGCGGTGTCGCACGGTATCGGATCGGAAACGCAAAAGCCGCTGGCCATCGTCGTCATCGGCGGTGCGCTCGCTCTCGCGATTCTGCCCCGCTTGCTTCAGCCGGCGCTCATCACGCTGGCTCACCGGGGAAGGGACAAACGGATTGTCTAGCCCGGGGATCTCATTCCGCGCGTCCACGCGTCGGGCGCGTGCTATGCCAAAGCCATCATGCGCGCCATGGTTCTCAAGCGGCAGGGCGAGGCGCTCGAGTCGTGCGACATCGCCATGCCCGAGGCCGACCCTGCGCAGATTCGTCTTCGCGTGACGGCGTGCGGACTGTGTCGAACCGACCTGCATGTCGTCGACGGCGACTTGAAAGAGCCCAAGCTGCCGCTCGTGCCCGGGCACCAAATCGTCGGCGTCGTCGACCAGGTAGGCACCGACGTGCGCGCCTTGGCGGTGGGCGATCGCGTGGGTGTTCCCTGGCTCGGCGGCTCGTGCGGTCACTGTCGCTACTGCCTGGCCGGCGACGAGAATCTCTGCGATAGCGCTCGCTACACGGGCTATCAAATGGACGGCGGCTTTGCCGACTATTGCGTCGCCGACGCGCGTTTTTGCTTTGCTCTTCCCGCCGAGCAAGACGACGTGACGGTCGCGCCACTCCTGTGCGCCGGCCTCATTGGCTACCGGGCCCTGCGCATGACCGGCGACGCCACCGAGCTTGGTTTTTACGGGTTCGGCTCGGCAGCACACCTGATGACTCAGGTTGCGCGCCATCAGGGCAGGCATGTCTTCGCCTTCACGCGCCCTGCAGATGTCGCCAGCCGGGATTTTGCGCTGGGTTTGGGCGCGACCTGGGCCGGGCCCTCGGAGGAGCGGCCGCCCGTCGAGCTCGATGCGGCCATTCTATTTGCGCCGGCGGGTGAACTGCTTCCGCTCGCGCTCAAGGCCGTGCGCAAAGGCGGCACCGTGGTTTGCGCCGGCATCCACATGAGCGATATCCCCTCGTTCCCCTACGCTTTGTTGTGGGGCGAGCGTGTGGTTCGCTCCGTCGCGAATCTCACGCGTCGGGACGGCATCGACTTTTTGGCGGTAGCGCGCACGATGTCGATCGTGGCCGAGACGACGGTCTACGGGCTCGAAGACGCGAACCGCGCGCTCGACGATCTTCGCCGCGGCGACGTGCAAGGTTCGGCCGTGCTTCGCGTGGCTTAGCCCTTAACCCGAAGCCGAACCCTGCCGATACCAAGCCCTACGGCTCGTCGTCATGTTTGGGAAAGGCCAGAAACCGCCAGACAGCAAGTCCACCGAAGAGGCCGGGCGAGAAGCCGGGCCCCCTGTCGGCGACATGGCGCTGGATACGTTGGCGGGTGTTCTGCGCAGTATGGCCGAATTCGCGCTCGAGCAGGAGGCGACGGACATCCCCACTTTTCGCGCGACCGCCGAGGCCTGGGCCAAGCACGTCACGTTGGCGACGGCTCCGCCGGGCGCCCGCGGGGACGACGCTCGCGCGCGCAAGGGCCGGCGCGAATGGGAAGGCGTGCGGCGCTTCGTGCGCGAGTACTGCCAGTCGAGCTCCAAGCGCGTCGCGGATGTCACCACCGATCTTCGGCAGGTGATCTGGGTCTTCATCCGCAATCTCAGCCAGGCCTTCACCGAAGACGAAGACATCGACGGTCGCGTGCGGCTGCAGCTTGGCCGGCTGGAACAATTGGTCGAGGCAAACTCGACCGCCGAGCTGAAGCGTGAAGTGCTGGATGCCGTGGGGATGCTCAAGGCGTCGCTCGCCGAACGCAGCGAGCGGCAGCAGAAGCAGATGCAGTTTCTCGGCACGCAGGTCCGCACGCTCGGCAGCGAGCTGGAAAGCGCGCGCCGCGAGAGCGAGACCGATCCGCTGACCCGCATCTCGAATCGCAAAGCCTTCGACGACTACCTGGCCCGCAGCGTGGAGATCTACCGTGCTTTCGCCACGCCCATGTCCATGCTGGTGCTGGACGTCGACTGTTTCAAGACCGTCAACGACAACAATGGTCATATTACTGGCGATGACGTTCTACGCGAAGTCGCGGATTCGGTGGTGAAGGTTTTTCTGCGCAAGAATGACTTCGTGGCCCGACTGGGTGGAGATGAATTCGCCATCGTCTTGCGCGAGACCGGCGCGCGCGACGCGACGTCCTTGGCCGAACGGGTGCTTGGTCGTATCCGCGCTCTGCGCATCCCCACGTCGAACGATCAGGTTCTGCAGATCACGGTGTCCATTGGTCTGGCTGAGATCCAGCCGCACGACGACGAGAAGAGCTGGTTCGAACGCGCCGACCAGTGCCTGTATGCCGCCAAGCAAGACGGCCGCGATCGGCTGTC
>CAZTTW010000532.1:0-4095 GCA_964616265.1 uncultured Myxococcales bacterium
CACCGGCGACATCCTTCTCGGGAGCAGCACGAACTTGCACGGGCCGCTCAATAAGCACCGTTTCTTGCTCACCATCGGCAAGCACGACAACCAGGCGCTGCAACGCGATTGGAACCGGCTTGGCGCGGACAGCTTTGCTTTTGAAATCCTCGAGGTGGCTAAGATCACGGACGACCCGACCTTCGATCTTGGCGACGAGCTTGCCTTGCTTGAGCAAATCTGGCTCGAGAAGCTGCGGCCGCTTGGGCAACCAGCCTACAACGCCGGGCCGATCCGGCGGGACTAAGGGCTCTGGCTGCGACGGTCTGCGACCGAGCGGCTGGTCTTTCGCACGCGGTTGTCGTTAATCGTCAGTTGGATACGTGGGTGAACAGTAACGTGGGCCCTGCGAAACCTCGCTGGACAAATGAGCCAGCAATTTCGCGACATTCGCGTCGGTTTTGCATGGATAGCGACGATTGTTTGCGACGTCGCGGTTGGCGACGCTTCCAATCAGAAGTGAAACCTGCCGACCTAATATTCCGAGGAGAGACCGTCGTTCGCTCATGCCGAGTGGCCCGGCCATTTTCTCGCTAGCCTGGATGGAAAAGTGCCTGTTCTTCACGCGCCCCGCGGCCTAACCGCAACGATCGAGGATGTACAAGGAATTCGCTCGACCATGGCCGTCGGATTGTCCACGCCTCGAGACGTGCTCGGAACGGCGGCGCCGTCAGTCGTCTTGGCAGCTACGTTCACGGTCGAGCCGCTGCTCGCCCCGCTCGGCCACTTTCTTCGCGAAGTCGGTCTTTCACTCGGCACGACCGTCGCGCCTTACGCTCAGGTCTTCCAGCAGTTACTCGATCCTACCAGCCAGTTCCTGAAGAACCGCGGCGGTGTAAACGCGGTGCTGCTCCGCTTTGAGGACTGGCTGCGCGACGAAGGTGGGCGCTTGACTTGGTCGGCCGAGCAGGCGCAAAAGCTGCAACGCAACGCCGACGACTTGGTGGTAGCACTTCGCGAAGCGAATCGCGTGAGCAGTATTCCCATCCTCGTGGCGATCTGTCCTCCGTCCCCCGAGGCGGCAGGCTGTGCCGAGCTGATGGCGCTCGGCGAGCGCCTCCGTTCAGCGCTCGATGCTGTCGCCGGCCTGCGCCTTCTGCCCATGCAATGGATGCACGCGTGGTCGGCAGAGGAGATTCACGACCTTGAGGGCGATCGCCTCGGCCACGTGCCGTACACGCAGCGATTTTTTCTGGCGCTCGGCCGCGAGATCGCTCGCCTCGTGCATGCACTCAAGAATCCGCCCGCCAAGGTCATCGTTCTCGATTGCGACAACACGCTCTGGGACGGCGTGGTCGGCGAAGACGGTCCCGCCGGAATCAAGCTGACGTCGCGCCATCACGATCTGCAGAGCTTCGTGCTCGCCAAGAAGCAGGCAGGGATGCTGCTTTGCCTGGCCAGCAAGAACGTCGAGTCCGACGTGCTGGAGGTGTTCGAGCAGCGCAAGGACATGCTCTTGCGCGCCGAGGATATCGTGGCGATGCGAGTGAATTGGTTGCCCAAGTCCGAGAACATCCACGCTCTCGCCAGCGAGCTCAATCTCGGCCTCGATAGTTTCGTATTCATCGACGACAACCCCGTCGAATGCGCCGAGGTCGCGGCGGCGTGTCCCGGTGTGCTTGTCGTGTGTCTGCCGCCGAGCGAGGAGCCTCGTCGCATCCTGGGCAATTTATGGCCGCTCGACGTGCTCGACATTACCGACGAGGATCGACGGCGAAGCGACATGGTTCGGCAGAACCTGGAGCGCGATCGATTTGCCAAGGCGACCGGTGACCTAGCGAGTTTCCTGGCCGGCCTCGAGCTGCAAGTGACGTGCAGGGTGCCGACCGACGAGCAAAGTGGCCGCGTCGCACAGCTCACGCAGCGAACGAACCAGTTCAACTTCACGACGAAAAGGCGCAGCGAGGCCGAAATCGAAGCGCTGCTGCGCCAGGGCTTCGAATGTCGCTCGATCGAGGTTCGCGACCGATTCGGCGATTACGGTCTGGTTGGCGTGATGCTTTTCTCCGGCGCCGCCGAGGCGCTGGTCGTGGATTCGTTTCTGCTCAGCTGCCGGGTACTCGGGCGCGGCGTCGAGCATGCCATGCTTCGCGAGCTTGGTGCGCTCGCGCAAGAGCGCGGCCTTGCCCGCGTCGACCTTGCGTTCGTCGCCACCGCGAAGAACCAGCCCGCGCGTCGCTTCTTGGACAGCTTGCCGGCCGAGGTGTGCGAGGCGGCTGGCACGTTGGTGTTTGAGCTGGCCGCCGAGCAGGCTGCCGCCTTGGTCTACGCTCCGGGATGCGATTCTGTCGGAGCGCCTTTGGATGGCGCAGCCACGGAGAGCAGTGTGGTCCTGCCGGCGGTTGTAAGCAGCTCGCGCTCCGAGCGCTGGAGCCGTTTGGTGCGGACGATCGATCAGGATGACGACGTTCTGGCACAGATGGCGAAGGAAGCCCGGCGCCTTCGGCCGACTTCGAGGTCAGCCGCTCCTCCTCGAACCGACACGGAGCGAACCCTCGTCGCCATTTGGTCCGATGTTCTCGGGGTGGCGGAGGTAGGCATCGAGGACGATTACGTAAACGACCTCGGGGGCACTTCGCTGCTCGCCGTCTCGGTGTTCGCGCGTATCGCACGCGAGCTCGGCGTGCGGCTTCCGCTCGCCACGCTGGTCGAAGCGCCGACCATCGCTGCTCTCGGCGTGCGCATCGATCAGCCTGGCGAGCAGCAGTCCCTGGTGCTGCTCAACCGCGGCGGCAACGGCACGCCGCTCTTCCTGGTGCACGATGCCGACGGCGAAACGCTGCTTTACCGGAATCTCGCGCAGCGCCTCGGCGACCGGCCGGTGTACGGCGTCCAGCCGCACGCAAGGGCTGGCTCGCCTATCGTGCACACACGCATTCCCGACATGGCAGCGCACTACATCGTCGAGATCCGCAAGCTCTACCCGCACGGTCCATATTTCCTGGGCGGGCTGTGCGCGGGCGGTGTCGTCGCTTCCGAAATGGTCTTGCAACTCGAAGATGTGGGCGAGACAGCTCGGCTCGTGGCGGTCTTCGACGCCGCCGCCGTGGAGACCCCGCGCAAGCCTCATTTGGAAGATCGTCGCCGACTGGAGCGCGTGCTCGAGGCCTGGGGCGCGCGCTCGCTGGCGCAGGCAGAGCGCACGGTCGCCGCGAAGCTCGGAAGCTACTTCGCCTATCAAGTCCAGAGCGCGTGCACCAATCTCATGCATCGTGCGGCCGTCGAAGGGATTCGCTACTTCTCGGACCGCGGCGCCAATCCGCCACGCTGGCTGCACCCGCCGGACGTCCGCAGCGTCTATGCCATTGCGGAAGCCGAGTATCGTTCCCGGCGGGCCCTGCGCGAGGAGATTGTGCTTTTCCGCGCCAGCGAAGGCGAGGGCGTCGAAGAGCCTTACGCGCGCCTCTACGATGATCCTCTGCTCGGCTGGGGCAAACACAGTCAAGCCGGCGTTCGCGCCTTTGACGTTCCGGGCGGTCATGGCAGCATGCTGCAGGAGCCGCACGTGGCCACCATCGCCGACATTCTCCGTTCGATTCTTGCCGAGCCTCCGGTAGCGCGCGCCGCTGCCGCAGACCCCGGAGGGCAGGCCGCGTGAGCGAAGCGCCCGCGCTCGGAGTTGTGATCATTGGTCGCAACGAGGGCGAGCGGTTGCGGCGATGTCTTGCCTCGCTCCAGCAGGAGGGCGCGCTGCTCGTCTACGTCGACTCGGGCTCCACCGACGGCAGTGTGGCACTTGCGCGGGACATGGGGGCGCACGTGGTCGAGCTCGACAAGGAGCGCCCGTTCACCGCGGCTCGGGCGCGCAACGCGGGGCTCGCTCGTCTGCGTGAACTCGGTCCACGCGCCGAGCTCGTCCAGTTCGTCGATGGCGATTGCGAAGTCGCCGCGGGGTGGATCGCGACGGCGCAAGCGGCGCTTGTTGCCAACCCGAAGGTAGCCGTCGTCTGCGGCCGGCGCCGGGAGCGCGCGCCCGAGGTGTCGATTTACAACCGGCTGTGCGACATCGAGTGGAACACACCGGTGGGGCCCGCCCAGGCCTGCGGTGGCGATGCG
>CAZTTW010000533.1:0-4095 GCA_964616265.1 uncultured Myxococcales bacterium
TGCTTCGTCGGCAAGCAGCCAGGGCATCATCCGGTACCGCAGGCGGAAATCGAGATGCTTTTGGTCCGATTAGCGCGCGAAGGAAAGCGGGTGGTTCGCCTCAAGGGCGGCGATCCTTTCGTGTTCGCCCGCGGCGGCGAAGAAGCTCTGGCGCTCAAGGCAGCTGGGATCCCGTGCGAGGTCGTTCCCGGCATTACCGCGGGCATCGCGGCGCCCGCGGCGGCGGGAATTCCGGTGACCTTTCGTGGTCAGGCGGTGCGCCTGACCTTCATCACGGCACACGAGGAAGGCACGCCCCAGGCGCGCTGGGATTTGCTGGCCAACGATGCGCAAGCCACGCTTGTCGGATACATGGGCGTAAGCAATCTCGCCGCCGTCAGCTCGGCCTTGATCGATGCGGGCATGCCGTCCGACACGCCGGCGGCGCTCGTGGCTCAAGGCACGCGGGCTGGGCAACGACTCGTGCGCGCATCGGTGGCGGAGCTGGCGAAGAAGGCCGAGAGCGAAGGCATTGTGCCTCCGGCTATCTTCGTCATTGGAAAGGTCGCCGCGTACGCGGACGAGCTTGCGTCCTGGTTGGGCGGCAGTCTTCGCGGAGCGCGTATTGCGATGTTTGCCCCGGCGATGAAGCTTGGCGAGCTGCTGCGCGGGGCAGGGGCGGAGCTACTCGTGGTGCCGACACCCATGACGAAAGCCGCGCGGCTCGTGCTCGGCTGCATGCCCCATCCGACGTGGATTGTTCGCTCGACAGCCGAGCTGGACATCCTCGCGCGCGAGCGCGTGCAGGGCGCCGTCTTCGCAGAAGGCCTCGTCGTGTGTGCTTCGGAGCATCTGGCGCGCTCGGCGCGCGAGATGGGTTCGGGGAACGTCGCAGTCGTCGATTTTTCGCTCGCTGAAGACGACCTGGTGGTTCAGCTGAAGCGTTTGTTCGGGTAGCCGCCCTGGCGTGGAACCTTGCTGTCGAGAGGCACCGTGCCCTCGCGCCTTTCCAGCGTTCAACGACGGGCCGAGGTGAGAAAAAACAAAACGAGCGGCGCCGGTTTCAAGCCGCGCGCCGCTCGTGGTGCCGTTGGTGGCCGGCTGGTTAGAAGATGTAGAAACCGGAGAATTGCACTCGGTGGTTGGTGGCCTTGCTGCTGTCCAGGTAGGTCTGGCGGAACCACGCGTACTCGAGCCCGAAGCGGATGGACTTGGTGGCGTCCACGAACAGGTTGCCGTCGGCGAAGTCCGACTTGTTGAACAACTTGGCGTTGGTGTTCGAGCCGGACGTCTGCGCCAGCTTGCTCATGTCGTTCGAGTACATGTGCGAATAGTTACCGGAAACCCACATGCGGAAGGGCGTGGTCGGCAGGTAGTACTGCAACCCAATCATGCTGGCCTGCCAGCGGATGGCGTGCATGACCCCGGTGGTGTCGAAGATGACCAGACCGTTGTCGATGTCCATGCTGTAGCTCGAAGCCTTTCCGGTGGCGTCGGCGGGCAGCGGTGCCAGGCTGGTACCGCCGGAAAGCCCGGTGAAGAGGTCGGCGATCGCTTGCCCGGTGACGAACGAGCCTGTCAGGGTGAGGGCGTTGTCCCAGTTGTCGGCAGTTGCTGGCACTACCGGGATGATGCCGTCGACGGAGAGGCCGTAGCCGTTGATCTTCTGGGTGTTGACCGGCGCGAAGGCGTACTCCGGCAAGCGGAACCTACGCGCGACTCCGGACACGCCTACCGACAAGGCATCCACCGAGGTGCCCGCGCCACCCGCCGTGCGCATGCCTTTCCAATCGTTGAGGATCAAGCGCAGGCCGGCTTGTCCGTCGGGTAGGCCCGAGTCGCGCTGAGGGGGACGCACCGCCGCCACCGCCAGCTCGACATTGAGGGCGTCGGTCTTGACCATGTGGGAGAGGCGCAGCTGCGGAGCGCGGGAGAACACCTGGCCTGGCAGACCTTGGATCTGCACGCTGTTCGGGTGGTAGTTGGTGGCCCAGCCGAAGAGCGCCCAATACTGACCCGCCAACACGTCGATGTACGGGGTCTCGAGCTTGAGGGCCATGTGGCGCACCCGGAAGGTCGGGCTGGCGTAGAACGATCCCTCGGACACGGCGGGTGAACCGGCCGGGCTCGGCGAGCTCTGCGGCTGGTTACCGAGGAAGTCCATCTCGGCGATGGCCGACGACTTCACCCATTCGGTCTCGGGACCCTTGAGCTTGAAACCGAGCCGCGAGTTTCGCTGACCGAAGATCATGCGATCGTTGTTCGCCGCGTAGGTTCCACTGCGGGCGATGGCCGCGTTCCCGGCCAGGTCATTGAAGCTCTGGGTGGAGTCGTGGATGAAGTCCGCTTCCACGAAGCCATAGAACGTGGTGCTGAATTTCGACAAAATGCCGCTCGGGCCGGCAGGCGGAGGAACTGGCGCGGCAGCCGGGGCGACGGCCACGATGGGAGCCGGTGCCGGCGTCGCTTCTGCTGGGGCCGGCGCCGCAGCCGCCGCCGAGCTTTCCGTGCTCTCGGTCTTTGCGGGAGTCTCGGTCGTCTGGGCAAAGGCCGGAGCTGCAGCGAACAGGGAGCATCCCCCGAGTAGCAGCGATACCCAAGCGGTTCCCTGGGTCGGCGTCGAACGATGAACTGGGCTCCTTCGTTTCATGAATTTTCTCCTCATGCTTTGTCAGTGTGGTTTCGAGCGGCACTGTAGCCACGCCAGGTGACGGAAGCGTTACGACAGGGACGGCTTCTGTGACATCTGCGTGACGACCCGGCGGCCACCCGCGATTCGGACAGCAGGGCAACCGCACCTTCCACGCCAGGTCTGGACAGTGCTGCTGATCGAAGGGCTCGCAGTATACCTTAGGAATCCTGTCCGTTGCCGAGCCACTTCCACAGTGTCTTGGCATCGATGTCCAGCTTCTCGGCGGCCTTGCCCTTGTGACCGCCGAGTTGGGCCAGAGCCCAGGCAGCATACTTTCGCTGCAGCTCGCGGATCGGCATGATGTCGCCCGCAAACTCGGGTGTTGGTCCGCGGTCGGGATGAAGAACCGTGTTCGGCAGATCCTCGACGGCGATGACGGCCGAGCGACCGAGAAGAACGACTTTCTCCATCACGTGGCTCAGCTCGCGAACGTTGCCCGGCCACGAATAGGCGACCAGGTGATCCATCGCTTCCCGCGACAGCCGTTCGGGAATGGCCTGCGGATATTTTTCGCGGGCTTGCTTGAGAAAGTGAGCAATCATCTCGGGCAAGTCGTCGCGACGCTCGCGCAAGGGTGGCATGGTCACCGAAAGGACGTCGAGGCGATAGAGCAGATCCTGCCGGAATTTTCCCTCTTGGGCCGCTTCGTGAAGATTGCGATGGGTCGCGGCGAGAATGCGAACGTCGACTTCCTTGTCTTTGCTGGATCCGACGGGACGAATGCGTCCCTGTTCGATGACGTGCAGAAGCTTGGCCTGAAGCCCAATCGCCATCTCGCCGATTTCGTCGAGCAACAACGTGCCGCCATCGGCCTCGTGGAAGAGCCCGTGCCGATCCGAAGCCGCGCCGGTAAAGGCGCCTTTGATGTAACCAAAGAGCTCGCTTTCAAGCAGCGTCTCGGGCAAGGCGGCGCAATTGACCACTACGAATGGATGGCTCGCGCGCGGACTCTCGGCGTGGATGGCTTGCGCGACCAGGCTCTTGCCCGTCCCGGTTTCGCCCAGGAGCAGAACCGGTACCGGCGCCGCTGCCACGCGCGCCACCAGCTCGCGCACGTTGCGCATGGCCGCGCTGTTGCCGAGAATGCGGTCTTTGGCGAAGCGCTCGTGCAAGGTCTTTTTCAGCGCGGCGGCCTCGCGACGGATGGACGACTCGTCGAGGGCGCGACGAAGGAAGAGCGCCAGCTCTTCGACTTTGAAAGGCTTGGTCAGGTAGTGGTACGCGCCCTGACGAATGGACTCGACGGCCGTGTCGATGGCGCTGTAGGCGGTCATGATCAGCACGGGACGCTCGGGCGTGAGACTGCGCGAAAGCGCGAGCAGGTCGAGCCCGTCGACTTTGGGCATACGCAGATCGGTGACCAGGGCGTCGATGTTCTCGTTTTTCAGGACCTCGGCGGCCGCACTGCCGGAACCCACTGCGAC
>CAZTTW010000534.1:0-4094 GCA_964616265.1 uncultured Myxococcales bacterium
CCAGTCCCTGGCCGACGGTGCGAATCGGCCGCTTGAGCGCGAGCGCCAGCCCGGCACCAAAGAGGACGCCAAAGCCGATGCCCGTCGCGTGCGCCACCACGTCCACGCGCTCGCCGACGCCGAGCATGGCAAACAGTCCCAGCGCGGCGGCGATGCCGAGCAAGGCCCGGCGCAGGCGCCCGATGGTGGGCACGCGAAAGCGGCGAACGAACTGCAAGCCGCCGAGGACGCCGAGCGCTCCGAAGGTCGACGTCGAGGCTCCGACCGAGCTGTGCGACGCCCGGTAGAGGTACGCGGTGAGCAGGTTGCCGGCGAGTCCGGCAAGAAGCGTGATCAAGATGGCGAGGCCGCCGCCCAGCCAACGCCCGAGAGCGCTGACGAAGACGAGGCTGGCGACCGCGTTGCCCGCCACGTGCATCGCATTGTCGTGCAGGGTTAAGGCGGTGACCGTGCGCCAGAATTCGTGGTTGTCGACGCTAGCCTCGGCGATGGCGCCGCCGCGACGAAACCAACCGCCCGCGTCCGCGCCACCGCGCGGACCGGTCACCACGAAAAACGCCACCAACGTGATGGCCATACCGACGCCGACGAAGCTCGGGCCGTGGTCGGGCGGTGCAGGCTCGTGCACTGGCTTCTCGGCGGCTTCTCGATCCTCGGCGTCGAGCGCGGCCATCGCCGGTGCCACCATCTTGGGCGGCACGAGGACCGCGAAGCCGACGTCCGTCGGCGCCACCCGGTGTGGGATATTCATGGCCTCGAGGACGAGAGCCCAGGCCTCCGCCTGATTGCGATCCGGTGAGGCGCGAACTACCGCTTCGGTAGGAACTTCGGCTGCCACGTCAATGGATGATAGCAGCCGGCCGAGCGGTCCGATTCACCGCGACCACAAATGCGCGTTCATCTCGGCGGCGCGCAAGTCTTGCGGAGTGTCGATCTCGCGCCATTCGCCGTCGATGAATACCGGCGCAAGGGCAAGGCCGCTGTCCGCTATCGCATTGAGCGCGTCTGTGAGGTACGCCTGACGAAGCGTCTTGGCGCGACCGAAAGGCGCATCCAAACCGCCGCTCGCCAGAGCTTGCCGCCATACCGAAGTCAGGGCCGCCGCACCGGCTGGTGCAAAATGCGCGAGACCGATGAATTCGCCCACCGCCTGCGCGGCGTCGACGGCGCCTTTGCCGACGCGAACCACGCGGTTGTCCGCCACGGCAGTCAGCTCGGCCTCGCCTATGGGGTGAAGCGTGCGCCCTTGGTAGGCATCGGCCCACCGCCGATCCACAATCAGCGCCGCCGCGGGACCGTCGCTGTGTGCCGCCAGCTTGGCGACGACGCTTGGCGGGTAAACGATGTCACAGTAGGAAAAGAAGAAGCCGCCCGCGAACTCGCCTTCTGCGTACAGGAGCGAGGTCAGGATGTTGTTGCTCTGCCATTCGGGATTGTCAATGAAGCGCGCGGCAGTGCCACCCGTGTCGATGCAATCGCCCCGATAGCCACGCACGATGACGATGTCGTCGATACCTGCGGCGGCGAAGGCGCGGAGCTGCCAATGCAGAATCGGTCGGCCATTCACCTGGACCATGCATTTCGGTATTTCCGCCGTGCTGTCCGCCAAGCGGCGCCCTCGACCTGCGGCCACGATGATGGCTTTCTTCGTCCCGGTCATGGTCCGATTTTGCGGCGGCCCAGCTTGATCGCGACGCCAAAGATCGAGCGGGCGGCGTAGGCGCCATTGATGGCGATGTAAACGTGCAGAAAAAGATCGAGCTGATCGAATAGCGCCACGAAGAGCATGTAGCTTGGGTAATGGATGAGGAAGCGGCCGACGCTTTCCACGAGGCCGATCATCGAAGCAACGGGCGTCGTCGAGCGGTTTTCGGTCGCAAAGCCTTCGCCGTAATCGCCCGCCGATCGCGGTCGCGCCGCGCCCGTAGCCGCCAGGTACTCGGGCCTTCGGATAAACGTCGTCAAGCTGATGGCGCTCGCCACGACCACGAGACCGGTCAATCCTTCCAGCAACCAAAATTCATGTCCGTCGATGCGCCACAGCCGCACGCCCGCGGCGGCCACCAGCAGAAAAGCTTTCAGTTCATCCATCAAGAAGTCGAGGTGCGCGCCCACCGGCGAGCTCTGTTGCTTGAGTCGCGCCAGCTGACCGTCGACGCAATCGAGGACGTACGAGAGCTCGAGCACCAAAGCCGAGCCGATCAGCGCGAAGGATCCACGCTGGAGCGCTAGCATGGCCATCGCGGCGACGAAGACCGCGAGCGAAAGAAAGGTAATCTGATTCGGAGTAATACGACTTTTTGCGAGCGGAACCAGAAAGACGGCGGCCACGGGGCGCGCCACGAAGCGGTTCCAGAGGATGTCCTTGGGCTTTTTCGTCTGGCGGTAGACGTCGGCGATTTGTGAAAGGAAGCTCACGGTCGTTGCTCGAAGAGGACCGCGAAATCCTAGTGGTGGCCAAACGGGAAGTACCAGTAGGCCCAATACGCCAGCACGATTCCGATACCGATGGCCAGGCCGACGAACACGTAGGCACCCACCGGATGCGGCCGGAGCTTTTTGCGGGATGCGACTCGCTGTCGGCGCGGCTCGGACGGGCGGCTGGGCGCAGGCGCGGGTGGCTGCGCCGGCGTCGTGACGATCGCCTGCCCCGGCTGCTCCGCGACCTGAACCGGCACCGTCGACGGCGGAAGGTTGTTCGCGTGCTTGGGCTTGGCTTCGATGGTGCCCGACGCGGGCATGAGGTCATTCGACGTAGTTGCCGTTTTGGCGTGACCCGCTGCTGGCGCCGGGCTCGCTTGCGCTGCCGCATGTGCCGATCCGGTGGGCGTCTGAGCGGGCTTGGGCGCCGCTGCCGCGGCAGAGGCGGCAGGGGGCTGGACGGTAGTCTGGCTCGGGCGCGGCGATTGTGCGGGCTTGGCGAGCACGGGGGATGCGGCGGCAGCTGGCTTCGCAGGCACTGCCGGCGCTGCGACGACGGGAGCTGGCTTCGCTGGCGCGGGTGCGGACACCCCGACCGCTTTGCCAGGCGTCGGCTTGGCGACCGAAGGCACGGTCGTCGACGAGCCCGGTGGCCGGGCTTGCGGCGAAGCTGGCTGCTTGCCCTGCGGGGCCGGTGACGTGGGCTGTACGCCCGCTCCTTGCAATGTCGGTCGACCTGCGTTCGGCGCGGGGTGGAGCGGCACGGCAGGAACGGGGGGCGTACCTCGCGTAGTCATTTCGGCCGCGAGAGGCGTCTCCGGAACCGCTGCTGGCCGAGGCGGAACGCGCGCCGGTGCAGATGGGGCTTGCGTTCGCGGTGCCGGGGCCGCTGTCGCGGCGGGTGCCGCCTTCTCGTCCGGTGTGGCAGCGCTTGCCGTCTTCGCTTCCGTAGCGGCCGCCATCGGCAACGTCGTGTGCCGCTTGCGCTCCGATGGCCGGGCGACGGCGGCTTCGCGCGTACGGCCCGGAACGTGCGGCAGCACAGGCGCTGGCAAGATGATTTCGTACGAGCCTTCGGTCCACGCAAGGACCTCGGGGAGGCGCTCCGAGGCTTCGGCCCCGCCCACGGCGGCGCTGACGATTTCGCCACGGCGGTAGCCGATGACTGCGTGATCCTCGCCGCGCCGAACCTCCAGGCGGCAGGTGAGCACGTATTCTTCGCAATAGCGCATGAGCGAAGCCAGCGGTCGATCCGCCAGACTGCCTTCGCCCGGTCCTGCTTCGCTCAGCGAACCCGAGTCTGGATCGGGCAAGCGACACTCGACGAGGAAGCGCGCGCCCTCCAAGCGTTGCAGCGCCGCCATGGCGTCGTCCCGGCGCAAGCTGCCCGCAAAGGCATCGGCCAATCCGCCCGCGAGCAGATGCACCTCGCCGGCCGTGCTGCTCGTCGCGCCTGGTGCGATGACTTCGATACGCACCGGCAGTGCCGCCGATTGGAGCACGGCCACGAGCTCGCTCAGCGAGCCACCTTCCCATTCGGTGATCCGATCAGCAGAGGGTCCGGCCATTCCAGCGATCCGTCGCTTTCCTATTGGTTTGTATCGATAGACAGGTCGACCGGAGCTCCGCCGTCAGCCGACGCTGCGGATGCACCGGATTCCGAACCGATGGAG
>CAZTTW010000535.1:0-4094 GCA_964616265.1 uncultured Myxococcales bacterium
CGCGATCTTCAGCGCGCATCCACAAGACCGATATTGGCCGTTCGATCTTGTCGATGTCCTGACTGAGTCTGGGTTCGACAAGCTCCTTGCGCTTCTCATCCTGCATGACCACGGCCTCGATGCGTTTGGCAAGAACGTAGCGGCGGTTGCTGCCCGCCTCCATTTGAGCCTTGATCGCAGCATCAACTGCCCTCTGGTAAGCATCAGCGCGTCGGATCGCTTCGGAAAACGGGTTGACCAAGTACAGGACGCGTTCGCCAAGGTCGAGCTCGGTTACTTTATCCTTGGCGTATTTCTGTACTTGCTCGGGCGTAGGCGGTGCTGCTCTGGCGCCGGTTCCAATGTCGCAGGTGAATGGGTCGTCGAGCCACGACGAACGGGCGAGAGCGTTCGCGTGCAAGACCTTGTCCTCGTCGCTGGAGGGATCCTTCAGGGCTTTCACGACAGTCGACGGCAGAGCGAACGGAGATAGCAGGGCGCAGTTGCGCAGGCGGCGGTCGAGAACAATCTGTTCCAACAGAAGCTCCTTCTCGACCGGCTGCTTGTCCGAGACCGTGTCCGGCTGGTCGAGCTTGACCTGGCGAAATTCGCCATCGCGATGGAAATAGAGGATGTGGACCAGTCGCAGCTTGCCCTTCTCCTCGGTGTCCGACAGAACGTAGACGTAGGCACCGGCCTTGACCGGCTGGCTGTTGGGATCTCTGACGAACGTGCGCAGCACGGTGGTCATCTGTGACACTGAGAAACTGCGGTAGACGCCCTTCATGGGCGGAGGGATCTCGGGGAAATTCGCTCGAACGTTGTTGCCGGCCTCATCCCAAACGCCCAGCTCGCCGCGATCGAGATGTTCGATCTGCGTCGGTCCGCCCCGATCGACCAGCCGTCGTTGCTGTCCATGAACACCAGGGCCGAAAAAGACATCGTAGATGCGAGGTATCTCGCAGAAGCGGACGTGAACGAAACCGGTGGTCATGGCTGCTTGCCATCTTCCGGACTGGCCCGGTCAACGATGTCGTCGAAGGGCGCGTTCTTGAACACGATCCGGGTGTGTTCCGGGCTGTCGTGTCGAGTAAGGGTGAACGTCGCGCCTTTCGGCAAATAGTCGAATCGCACCTTTAGGCGCCTGCCATCTCGGAGCAGGTTGTTTCGCGCGGTCCGTTGTTGCTTGAAGGTGCCGTCGGCGCTTTCGAGGACCAGCTTGGGATAGCCAGGCTTGCCGGCTCGCGGATGGGCGAATTCGAGAGTCGCGGTGGCGATCCGACAGGTGAGCTCGTGCTTGGTGCCGGTTGGCAGCGATGCCGCGGCACCGTCCGGTGCGGGAACAAAGAATTTGGGCCGCTCCGCCTTCATCGGCTTGCCTTCCCTGTCGAGCAGCGTGATCTGACAAGAACCCTTCTTGAGCCCGCGAAGCATGATCTCACCGCCGGAGGGCGTGCGCCTTGGGATCGTCGTCTTGCCCGGCGTCTCGATGACAAGCGCAAGATTGGCGACAGGGCGGCCAAGCTCGTCGCGCAGGACAAGATGAATGAAGTCCTTTCCTTCATTGAGCTGCTTCTCCACCTTCGTGGGCGCCACTCCTGGCCCCGCCATCATGGTCGACATCCACGGCGTAGGCGGCGTGTTGCCCGGCATTTTGGCCATGTGATTGTGGGTCAGCAGATCCAGGTGACGGACGGCGGGCTTTCCTTCGATGAAGACATCTCGCGAGTAGGTGACGAAGTACGCCGCCCCCTTGACCATGTGGGTAATCACGCCGCCGCCTGTCGCTTGCGCGACCTCATTGCCGGTGGATTGAGCGATGAAGGACATCGAGTGCGCCACAGGATTGCCTTCAATCGTGACGGTCGTGGCGCCGCCTTGCAGGTCCATGGCCTGAGCAGTGTTCGGCAACGGCGTTGGTATCGGCCCCGCGGGCGGCGACGGCGGGCATAGGCAAACGTCGGGAAACGCGATGGACTTTCCCGCGGAGCCCTTGTGAATGGCCGCGCGACCGTTGATGAAGACGTTGTCTGCCATGTGTCTCTTCTACCTTCGGTTAGTCGAGTATGGGCCAAGCACGACAGCCCCGCGGTCCGAGCCGTCGGCGGTTATCAAGCCGAGGCTTGGGCTCTTGTTCACGCCCTTCCAGTGAAGAAATGCCAATAGCGAAATAGAAAGAAAGGCTGCTGCGGCACCCGTCTCGCCGACAGACAAGCCAGGATCTTCAGACGAGCAGTGTGTTTTGCCCCGTGCGAGTCTGCCTACCGCCAGATTCAGCTCGTCGAAGTAGCGTTCTTCGCCGGAAAGATCATGCGCCAAACAGCTAAGGCCGTCGAACGGGACCTTCGCTTGTGCCAATGCCGTGGCAATGGCCTGCTGAAGTCCAGCTCCCGTGACAGGACCACCATTGGTGCGCGTCGACTCCTCACGGCTACCGCCAGCGCCGAGAAATACCGCCATAGTGTCTGCATCGGGACGATTCGACAGCAACAACATGGCGCCGGCCTCGCCCGCCTTGAATCCGTCCTTGTCGGTCTCGGTAAGAAGTCGATTGTTGCTGCGAAGCTTCTCCAGCCGCACGGGATCGACGAAGGAATCTACGCCGCCCACCAAGCAGTAGGGGACGGATCCGTCCTTCAGAATCGTCAGCGCCTCTTCCAGAGCTTCCAACACACCATCTCGGCCACGCCCAATGACCTTGCTGCGTGCCTTGTCGATAGGGATCGCAGACTCAGCAATGACCGACGAGAGGAGCTTCGCGTGAGCAGCATCGTCCTCGCCAAACACGCCAGCCTCAGGACAACACAGAATCAGCGGAACCTTTGTCGTCGAGTCCAGCGCAAGCGTGCACTCATCGACCACTGCGTGTGCCATCGTAAGGATCCGCGCGGGACCGTCGAGATCGCTCTCGAACCGAACCTTCATGCCACTTAGCGGCTCGCCATCATCGTCGAGAATGCTCAAGTCCTCAAACAGTTGAACGCCGGTGTAGATCGCCGCCATCGTGTCGACGAGGCTGAGCCCTACGGGGGTTATGGTACCGGCGGCCTGAACGACGAGCATTGAAGGCCTGCTAGTTGAGGCGAACAGCGCCGCCGCGTACGCGATTCGAGTTGGTCGCCCGCGACGTGATGTTCTTGCCGTGCACGCGAATTTCTCCGTCGGCGGAAACGGTGACGATAGCGCGGCCGGTGCGGATCCGAACCGATTCGCTCGCCGCCAGGTCGATGGTCTTGGCGTTCACGCGGAAATGGTCGTCGAGGGCTTCGTGCGCGGGCGCGGAGAACACCTGCGCAAGCACCGGCATCCCTGGCGACGCCAGGTGCAGAATGATTGCAGGGGCCGGAGCCAACGCGAGAGCGGCAGCGAGCCAGCGTTTGTCGACGGATCGAGGCACGCGAACCTCGATGCACGTACCGACTTCATCCCGGAAAGTCGCTTTGCCGTTGGCTTCCAGGGCCACGACTTGGCCTTCTAGATACCGACCTCCGCGCGACGGATCGCCCGTGGCGGGAACGGTCTTGAGCTTGCGGATGGAGTGCATCGCCTTCCTCCCGGCGACGTTTATAGCGCAATCGGTTGGACACGTCGCGCCCTTTGTTCTGGCGCGGCGGCGCGCTCCGCTACGTTATCGGCATCTCCGTCCGACCCCTAGGCCAAGCGGACACGATGCGGAAAGCGGTTTGCCAAGGTTGATCGTACACCAGATGCTTCCGGTGGCTAGCGGCACTAGTCGTGAGAACGGCAGTTCTCGGCAGAGGATTCGCGCCTATGGCGCGAGATACTGCTTGGCCTCCTCGACATCACCCTTCCGTAGTAGGGCATTGCCCAAGTTCCTTCGATAGCGCGCATTGTTCGGCTCGATTCCAACGGCTTGCCTAAATGAATTGGCGCCCTCTTCTGTCCGGCCGCTTTTCATGAACGCAACGCCAAGGTCGTTGAAAGACTTCGCGTCCAATGGCTCAATCTCCGTCGCTGCCTGGAAGCTGGAGATGGCCGCATCGAGCCGTCCTGTCTGCAGGTATAGCCCTCCGAGGTTCTCGTGCGCCTTTAGATAGCGGGGATTGAGCTCAAGAGCCTTTCGATAGCTAAGCTCGGCCTCATCGAAGCGGCCG
>CAZTTW010000536.1:0-4075 GCA_964616265.1 uncultured Myxococcales bacterium
ATGGCGCCGCCTGGCGTACCGCCAAAGTAGCTACCGAAGAGTTTGTCTCCCGCGGTGAGGCCAAGGCCGAGGTGGTGTTGGCCGGGGTCGACACCCGGAACCAATCCCGCTCCGCCATCAGGGAGAATGTACGACACGGCTGCAAAGGATCCCCTGGGCGATCCGAAGCGGGCGACAACGATCGTCCCGTCACTCTGCCGGACTAGCTGGCCGACAAGGGTAGCGCCGGCGTCGATCTCACCTGCCGTGGCGGCCGTGGTCCCGTACTTCGTCAGACCCGCGGCCTCGGTCCAACTCCAGACCTGATTGTTCTGATTGTCGGCGATGTACAACGTCGAATTGCTGGCCTCCCACCACAGACTGGCAGGCTGGCCCTCTGTCATGCCAATGAATTTGTCCGAACTTAGCGCCACGTCGAGCGGCGACTCGGCATCCAGTGCCACAGTCGCCGAAGCCGAAGCCGAATCAATCGCCACGTCAGGCGTGACGTCCTTACCTGCCAGGTCTTGCGCAGGCGTGGCGTCTTTGGTTCCCGAGTCTTGCACGGGCGTCGCGTCCGGCACGGAGATCGTCCCCGTTGTGCTACCCGAACTGCAAGCGAGTGAGCCGAGAATGAAATACGCAATGGTCGGCAGTGGAGCGCGCGAGCAATGTCTCATGCGAACAACCTCTTTCTGTTGGTCCCTTGGCCACTGCAACACCATAATCGGGTGCAATGGGTAACATTAGGGAACATTGGTACCCTCAGACTACGCATGGGTCAAGGATGGAAGAGGCAAAAAGACTCTATTTTACCGCTGCATATGGCAGGTAATGAGTGTGTTGCCGGTGCATTTCGCAGCCATGTCGCTAAGAGCGCAAATCTTGTATCCACGCTGGGCGATCGGGGCCCAGCGAGGTCTCCGCTGACTTCACGGCGCAACCGTTAGCGTATAGGCCGCGAAGTCGGAGCCACCGCGGCTATCATGCAGCACGAGCCACAGGAAGACTGTGCCGGCCTGCGCGGGCGCTTGCCACGTATTTACCGACCAGGCACTGGGGTCGTCCTCTGCGCGTCCGGTAGTGAAATCATCGAATTTTCCGTCAGTGGTGAACCATGACAACCAGAGCGACTCGCGCTGCGCAGTGAGTGTCTGCGAAACCGCATCGAAGACGGGGAAGGTCTCCGCGGACTCGGGCGACCAGGCCGCGACCAACCGGATGCGTTGCCCAGCGGGAAGACCATCGAGAGCGACGGGCGTGTCGCCCACCAAGGCGGACAGCGACACCAGGACCGGGTTCTGGTTTGGGGTGTAGCGGGCTCGGAACTCCTGCGAAAGGAGGAGGGACGCCCCCGCAAGATCGCAGCGCAGGCGTTCGCGCACGATGGCCTGCTGACCATTCAGATCCAAACGCACGGGCTGGTAGTAGCCCCCGGTGATGTCCGGGTCCGTGGGACGCAAGGTTCCACTGCTCGATGGTGGCGCGAGCGGCCCGAAGTTCACGCACGCGGCGCTGGGCGTTCGGATGGAGACTTGGTCGCCCTGGGCCGAGGCCGCCAGGTCGTCAGTGAGACAGGCTTGGCTGACCGGTGTGTTCTCGTCCACCGGTTTGCGTAGCTTGCACAGGCTCCACAACAAGGATGGCTCGCTCACGGTTCCGGACGGCGAAGCCACGAGGCTCGTATATTGGACGGTGTCGCTGGGGCCAGCCTCGGCGGGAATAGCGCGGACGCCGATAATCCGTTCGCTGGTTATCAGCGACGCGGGATGGCCCAGGTCAGGCGAGCAGCCCTGTAAAGCCAGCAGCGTCACGAATCCCGACAAACGCATCAGAACCTCACCGACAGTCCGGCTACCGCCAGGATTGGAAGACCCGTGATGTTGGAACGCGAGTTGAACTGCTCATCGTACGCAAATTCCTCGACGTTGGCATGATTCGTGAGATTGAGGACTTCGAGATAGGGAACAACATCCACGGTGCGACGGCGAAAGCGCTTCTCTATGCGCAGGTCGATTGCATAGAAAAACGGGAGACGGATCGAGTTCTGCTGCCCGAAGATGGGTTGATACTGGCCCGTTGTTGTGTCGAGATAGCTGCCAACAACCGGCGTTCGCGGCATGCCGGTCGCCAGGCGAAATCGCAGACCTAGGACGAGGCCACGAAAAGTCACGTTCTCGACAGCCGTCAGAAGGTGGGTTTGGTCCTGGTCGAGCAGTCGGTAGGAAGCATCGCCCTCGTGCCGACGCTCGCTGCGGCTGAGCGTGTAGGCCACCCAGCCGGAGAAAGCGGGATAGGGTCGGAAGCGCAGCAGGAGCTGGGCACCGTAGGCGCGCCCCACTCCATCTTGCACGAGCGCGTGCGCAAGGGGCGGACTCGGGTCGGAGTTGCGCATCACCAGCCCCCACGTGCGCCGATAGAACAGCGTGGGCTCCACGTTTAACCTGTGGCCGACATCCGCGTCCGCCCCAATAACCGCGTGGAGCGCGTGCATGGCACCCAGCGTGGGTGTGCCGAAAACCGCGCTCAAGTCGCTGGGTGAAGGTGCTTGGTGATAGAGGCCGAGTGCAACGTCCTCGCGCAACCACGGTCGGGTCTGGTGTGCCACAGCAAATCGCGGTGCTGGCGACCATGACAATCGCGCAGTTCCAATTTGGGGCGTGATCGCAGTTGGTGGAGTACTGCGACTTGTGGATAGGGCATAGCCGTCGAAGCGAAACGACGGAACTACCCGCCAGCGCCCGTGCGTGATCTCCAACGTCGCGTAGGGTGCCAGATTGCCAATCGCCGTGGTCCAGGTGTCCGCGTTGCCACCGGCTGCCATCGGCTGTCCAAAGGCCGTGATGTCGCCTTCGCGCGCCGGCAAGGTGGCGGGCCCTGCCCGTTGCACGCTCGACCATGTCATCATCCCATCGAGGCCGAGGGTCAATACCGCCCACGACAGAGGGGCAACGTAGTCCCCGCGCAACCCGAGTATAGTGGAATCTACCGGATCGCTCGCCACATCAAGCCCGACGGTTTGGTTGCGGTTCGTGTGATCCCACCCCACGAAGGGCGTTAGCGACTCCCCCGAGCCATCGGCAAGGAAGCGCACATAGTGAATCCCGAGGCGTGTGAACGATCGATCCTGGTTTTGGTCGGCCGCGGAGGATGGGCTCGTGCTGGTGAGGGCACTAGAGTCGGACGAGGTAAGAAAGAGCACGTCGGCCTTCTCGTCGTCGCGCAAAGGAAACGACAGCTTGCCCTGAAAATCGTGATAGCGCGGGAGCGGAAAGAGTCGGCGAGTGTCCGAAGAGAGTACTCCGTCGAGAATATGGTCGAGATAGCCGACGCGGCCCGCGGCCAAAACTCCGCCCCCGTTATCGAAAGCAGTGCTCGCTTCGAAGGAGGTGTCGAGGACATCCACGTCCACTTCACCCGCGTAGCGTTCGACGGACGGGTCCTGACTGTCGATGCGAACCAGTCCCCCAAGGCCGCGGCCGAAGGCGGCCCCGTAGCCACCCGGCACGAGTGCGAGCGAGCGTACGAAGCTGGAAGGAACCGTGGAGCGCAGTCCCCCCAGATGGTACAGCGCCGGGATCTCCATGCCATCGAACACGACCCGCGTCTCATCTGGCGTTGCGCCCCACACAACCAGTTCCCCGCCCGCGAGCGCGGGGCGCGCAACGCCAGGCAAGTTTTCCAAAGCCTTGCCCGCGTCGCCCTGTGCGCCTGGTGCTTGACGAAGTTCCTCCATTCCTAGATCTGCTTCGCCGGCTTCTTTCGAGGTTGGCGCGATCACGATGGTCTCGTAGGCTTCGGCTGCGGTTGCCATTCTCGCGTCCATAGTTGCGAGCATCGCCAACAGAACGAATCTCGACCACGCGCTCATGGCGGTGGAATAGTGAAGGACAACGCCGTCAGCCCACCACCCTTGCCCTCGGTGAAGCGCTGATCCGACGCAACCGCCTCGCCCTCTGCCTTGCCGAGCGAGACTCCGCCTAGCAGGGCCTCCACTGTCCAGCGTGCGGCTGAGTTTCCACAGAGTGAAAAGGTGTCGACACGCACGAGGTAACTGCTGGGCGGTGGGCCCACCGACCAGACCACATTTTCGTTG
>CAZTTW010000537.1:0-4074 GCA_964616265.1 uncultured Myxococcales bacterium
AAGGACCGAAGTAAGAACCTTGAAGATGTAGCTATCGCGCGCCTTCAAGGCACTCCGATGCGTCTTAGCCAAGTCCATCAACGTTGCTATGGGTGTCTCCATATTTCTCCTCAAACCGATCTAGGCCACGAGTCGGATCAGACGTTATCGGTTCCGCGAATGAGTTGCTCCGCTTTGTCCCACATGGATTCGGAAGACCCGGCCACCTGCCAATGGATGAAGATGTTATTGGCGAGCCAGACTAGGCCGTGTTCCGCAGCTAGGTGCCGCGTGAGCGCAGTCGGCGAATAGTGCTTTCCATCGTACTGCCAGATCACCGATTCTCGGCTTGCCAAATCGCCGATGGTCGCCTTGAAGATTCGAGGGTCCGTCGTGTTTGAGCTTGGCGGTAGGGCCTTCGGGACGACCTCGATCTCGGTTCCGGCCGCTATGATTCCATGGCGCGCCAATGCATGAAGGGTAAGCTCCCGCCGGCCAGCAGCGACGCGCCTGGCGATCTCGTCCTTCTGTCGAATGCGGACCTGGTAGTCGGCGGCTTGCTCGAGAGGCAGGACTTGATGGATGTCGACGAAGAACTTCGACTCGAGTCGGTACGGCAGGATCTGAAGGCACCTAATGTCGAGACCGCGTTGCACGAGCCAAAGAACGGTCGTGGTGACCTCAAGGGAGAAATCGCGCGACACGAGCAAGATCTTAGGCACCGTGCTGATCACGACTGCGTCGCCCTGCTCGGCCCCAAGGAATTTCAGAATGCGGTCCGAGGCATTTCCCGGAAGCTCTCGCTTCTTGAGGTAGGCCTCGTGAGCGCGAACGACATCCTCGAGGGTCATCGTTGAGATCATCGCGGCGTAGCGGACGGCCTGCAGATCCATGAACCCTCCGTCGTCCGTCCTCTTCAATTCGACGACTACAAGATTGGCATCCTCGTCTAGCGCTAAAAGGTCGATACGACTCCTTGCGTCCTCGAAGTCTCCGTACTCCTCCGCGATGACCAAGAAATTCTCGCCGAGCGCTTCGGGCGAGTCTCTGAGCCAGCGCTGAAGGTCTTGGCGCTCCCGAAGGCTCTCGGCGATGAATGACGTTGCCTTGATTTCCTGGAGATGACCGTCGTCGACTTCGTACAATGCCATGTGGTCTCCCTAACGGTTGATCGCGAGTGATTGTACTCCAGGTCCTGTGTTGTCCCCAGGGCCCAGGATGGTCGATTGGGTCGCAGGTCACCACCCAGGGGGCATGCGCGGCGGCTGCGTCGCTCGGAGAAGTTCTAGATCCTCGGCAGCAAGGCCGCAAACGTGTATCACGCTTTGGGACGGGTCACCTTTCGATCGATGTCCCGCTGAGGTGCCAATCCTCCCTTCATCCGGCCATCCCTCATTTCCAACACTCGCAGCCCCACCTGGGTTCACCCACCCCGCATTTTCCCCGCTAGCACCCGACCCTGGGTCCACCCATCCGCGATTTCCCCGCGGGCCCCCCCACCTGGATCCGCCCATCTCGCATTTCCACCGCGGGAAACCCCACCCGTGTCGGCCCATCTCGCATTTCCACTGCGGGAAACCCAACCTGGGTCCACCCATCTCGCGCTCACCACATCGGCAAACGCCACCTGGGTCCACCCATCCACCATTTCCAGAGTGGTCACCGCCTCCTGGGTGGACCAGGAGACGGTTTCCACGTTTTTCGGGCCGTGAAGGCCGGAATTACTAGCTCTTGGTGTCGCTAGCCGGCGAGGGTGGGGTGGGTGTGTCGCCGCCGCCGCCGTTGTTCGAGGCGTGGCTGGTGGCGATTTCGTCGAAGTGCAGGTCTTGTTGGGCGCGGTCGCGGGGGAAGAGCTGCCGGATGGCGCCGATCCTTGCTGTCGTAGGCGGAGACGAAGCGCTCGCGGGCGCCGGATTCGGTGGCTCGGGCTTGGCTGACTTTGGTGTCGCCGGCTTGGCGGGCCCTAACAACAGTAGATGGCTGACTTGAAGGCGGCGAGGGACTTGTCGAAGTCGTCCATGGCTTGGGCCTTGACCTTGGCGGCTGCCGGTTGGGTGTTGAGGCGCTCGCGCAAGGCCACGGCTGCCGCTACTTGCGATGGTCCGATGGGGCGAAGCTCGGCGTCGAGCCCGTTCGGAAACAGCGCCTTGAACGCGGGTCCGCTGGTGGCGTTGTTGTCTGCCCCATGGGCGAGCAGCGCGACCTGCCGGATTGCACGCTCGAGCGCATTCTCGGAAAAGCGCACCGCCACACGCGGAACAGTCATTGCCTTCTCGGCTTCCAAGCGCGCTGTGGTCGCTGTTTGCAGCTCGTCCTGCACGGACTGAAAGGCGCTGGCCAATTGTTTAGTGCCCTCACTCTGTGCCAGCGCGGCCAGGTGATAGCGCCCCAGATCCAACATCGTCTCCGAGGCCATCGCGGGTTTCACACTTCGCATGGGTACCTCCAGTCCCACCCCCATGGTGGGCAAGTGACACGGATTGTTGGCGGGAAGGCGAGGCGTGTCAAGAGGGGGCAATGTCGATAGGTTCTCGGTGTTCCTGGCCATGATCTTGGCCTTCCGCCGAGTGCGACGTACACTCTTCCATAAGTCATGCAACGCGAGCGAATCATCGAAACCATTCGGTCCCACGCGGGTGAGCTCCCCCGTTTCGATGTGCAATCGCTGTCGCTCTTCGGATCCGTGGCACGCGATGAAGCGCACGACCAAAGCGATGTGGATCTGCTGGTGTCGTTTCGAGGCGCGGCGACGTTTGGCCACTACATGGGCTTGAAGCTGTTTCTGGAAGATCTGCTCGGCCAGCGCGTGGACTTGGTCACGGATCGCGCCCTCAGGCACGAGCTACGTGAGCGAGTTGTGCGCGAAGCTATCCATGTCGCGTGACTACCTCATCCGCTTGCGCGACATGCTCGCCGCCGCCACGAAGGCGCGCGCGTACGCCACGGGCATCCCAGACGCAGCGACGTTGGCCGGCAACCAACAGGTTCAAGACGCTGTCATGTTCAATCTCTTCATCTTGGGCGAGGCCGCCAAAGGGATTCCTGCCGACGTCAGAGCGCGGTACACAACCATACAATGGCGCGGGATCGCAGGTCTGCGCGATGTCTTGGCTCATGAATACTTTGGTGTGGATCATGAGGTCGTCTGGGATGTCATCGCAAATGAGCTTCCCGGTCTGATTGACCAGCTGGCCGAGATCATCGCCAACGAAGAACTTCGGCGCTAGCAAGCCGAGTTGAGGAGTAACCCGATGCCACTGTCCGATCCCATCGTCGAAGAGATTCACGCCATTCGCGAGGCGCTGTCGAAGACGTCGAACGATGACCTGCGCAAGATCGCGGAAGCGGCCAGGTCTCGCCAGGCGGCGGGTGGGCGAAAAGTGGTGAGCTTGCCGCCCAGGCGCGCTGCAACGGCCAAGAAGGCTTCCTAGAAGATCATCGTCCTCCCATGGCCCGCGATATCCATTGTCCGTACGATCTTATCGTCGCCAGCGCCGACCAGGTTCCGCTGCACGAGTGGCAGCGTCAGATCCTTGATGAACGCTTGGCGGCCCATCGGGCTGCTGATTCAAATGAGGCGCGGCCCTGGGGTGAGGTTCTCAACCGACTCGAAGGACGGCTGCGAGCCTCGTCGAAATGAGACGTGACAGTAGTCAGCAGCTCAGCGATTCGTTCGCGCCGCGATCGGCGCCTTGCGGAAGCGGCCCCAGGCGACGAAGACGGCCAGGGCGCCCAGCGCTAGGGTCAAGGGTGTGTGGTTGGCTTCGCCGCGCATCAGGTGGAAGCCGGTGGCGAGCACCATGATGATGAAGATGCCCACGGCGGCGAGGCTTGTCAGCTTGGGCTTGATGCGGGTCAGGGAGGGAAGGAGCATGCCAAGCGCACCGGCGACTTCAGAGATGCCGATGAAGCGGATGAGGAATGCCGAGTCTTTGATCCAGGCGGCGTTCTTGGCCAGCTCTGCAATGGGCGTTGCAAGCTTCATGGCGCCGGCGAAACCGAAGACCAAGGCCAAGAGGATCTGGGCGATCCAAAGGGAGACGCGCAGGCCACGTGCGGGCTTTTCGGACGCGACGCTCGGAGCATGCGCGATGT
>CAZTTW010000538.1:0-4073 GCA_964616265.1 uncultured Myxococcales bacterium
GCTGGAAGCTTCCGTCCAGCCTTTGCGCCGCGATTGCGGGCAGCCATACGCCCGCGCAGGTCGCCGACAGCACGCACGCCGACATCGCGCATCTCGTGCGACTCGTGGCCTTGTCGGGTGAAGTAGCGGACGTTTGGATCGAAGAAGATGCAGCGCTGGCCATGAAGAAACTGCGGCATTCGTCCTCGAGACTTCTGCAAATCGACGATCAGAAGCTCGATGCGGCTTTGCAGCAGGTGGCAAAGCGGAGCGAGGAAGTCGCCAATTACTTCGACGTGGAAATCGGATCCTCCGATCAGCTTTCTGCCATTCTGGATCAGGCGAAAGAGACGCTGCTCATCTTGGCGCTGGCGGCTAATCGTCAGGCGACCGACGCCAAGGAAGCCATCGGCACCCTCGAAGCCAAGGCGAGATCGCTCGAGATCGAAGCGCAGCGCGATGGCCTGACCGGCCTTTTCAACCGTGCTTACTTCGATCAGGCCTTCGCCCATTGGATGACCCAAGCGGCCCGCGACCATGCGCCGCTCAGCCTCGTCCTGTTCGACATCGATCACTTCAAAACCGTCAACGACACGTACGGCCACCAGGCGGGGGACAAGGTGCTCGCGGGTGTGGCACGCGTGCTGGGTAGTCGCATGCGACCGACCGACCTCACGGCTCGCTACGGTGGCGAAGAATTCGTGCTGCTGTTGCCGGGAACCGACGCGCCCGGCGCGGCCATCGTGGCCGAACGGCTCCGCAGGCGCGTGGCCGAGGCCGTGCACGAGATCGGCAACGGTTCGGTTCTGCGTGTGACCGCCTCGGCCGGACACGCAACCCTGCAACCCGGATCGACTGCAACTTCGGAGCTGCTGTTGGCGAGCGCCGATTCGGCGCTCTACGACGCCAAGCGCGGCGGTCGCAACATGGTCGTGGCCGGCCATGATCCGGCTTTGCGACTCCCGATGCGGACGACCGGCTAGGCTCCGTCAACGGCTAGGTTCTGTTGACCACCAAATCCACGGCCGAGCCCTTGGGCGCCGGCTGATTCGCGGCCGGGCTTTGTTCGAGAATCAACCCGTCCGAGTGATCCTCGTCGGAGCGCGAGCGCAAGTTGCCCACGGTGAAGCCGGCCTTCTGCAGCTCGTCCTTGGCCTTGCTCAGGGAGCGACCGACGACGCTCGGCACCGGCGCGGAGGCAACGCCCTTGGAAATCACCAGGTCGATGGGCGTGCCGACTTTGGTTTCGGCGCCCTCGAGAGGAGCCTGGGCGAGCACACTTCCCGCTTTGACGTCGGCACTGGTGTCCTCGGTGACCTTGCCAAGCAGCAGCTTGGCCATCTCGATGCGCAGCTTGGCCTCCGAAAGCGGCAGGCCGGCCAAGCCGGGAATTCTCACCAGCCCCGGCGCTTTGGCCACCGTCACGTCGACCGCGTGGCCGTGCTCGATACGCGAGCCCTGAAGCGGCCTTTGCGCCACGACACTTCCCGGCGGCGTCCGACTGTCCTCGCGTTCCTCGCCAACCACGAACATGAGGCCGCGACTTTCAATGAGCTCGCGCGCGCTTTGCGTGGGCAGCCCAAGCACGGATGGAACCTCGACGGCTTCCCGCTGAAGCAACGTGCGGTTAAGGGCGTATGAAGTACCGGCGGCCACCACAGCCGCAACCACTGCCGAAACTACAGTGTCTCCCATTGACATGGGTGCGATGCTAGCACCGGTCGGCAGCGCGGCGGTGGCAAAGCGCAGGGTATGGAGGGCTAGGCTTCGGCCGGAACCGCAACGTTCGGCATGATTACGACGCCGCTCTGCTTGCCGCTGGCGGTGGCACCGGGCCAGACCACGCAGCGGGAAATCTCGGCCCCAGCAGCGACCCGACCGCCACCGCAAACGACAGCATCCGGGCCGACCACCGCGTCTGGCTCGATGACCGCGCCGGCGGCGATACGCGACGGAAAGCGAACGTGCGCGTTCGGATCCACTTGCGCGTGCTCGTCCACGCCGACGAGCGGCCCGGGTGCGTTCGGTAGGAACGACGGATTCCGCAGAAGGTCGATGTTGCCTGCGAGATAGCGCTCGGGCGTGGAGTGCTCGGCGAAGTAGCCGGTCATGGTCATGGAAAAAATGCGATCCCCGTCGAGCAGCGCGGGAATATACGCATCGCCGATGACGTCGGAAAGCCCGAGCGGCAGGCGATCAAGCAGGCGCGGCTCGACGACATGAATGCCGGTGAACATGCGCGGCAGGACAGTGCCGACGGCCATGTCGGACGAACGCTTGCCACGAAGGCTGAGCACCCGGCCGGTCGAGTCGATTCCGATAGGAGCCCACAGCTCGGGGTTCGGATCCTCGCGTAGGACCATGGTGGCCACCGTGTCCGGCCCCGCCGTTTGATGAGCGGCAACCACGGCTCCGAGGTCGATGTCCGCGGCGACTTTGCCGTTGAGCACGAGCACCGGGCCCGGCGAGAGCATGTAGCGTGCTTTCCACAAACCGCCGCCCGTGCCGAACAGCTCTTCTTCGTATGAATAGCGAAGCCGCACGCCGAACTGCGCTCCATCGCCCAGCGTTTGTCCGATCTTGTCGCCATGATGGTGCAGGTTGATGACGATGTCGGTCAGGCCCGCCCTTCGGCACAGCTCGATGCCGAAGCGAATCGCCGGGTAGCCACAGACAGGAAGCAAGGGCTTCGGCAGCGCTTGCCCGATCGAACCAAGCCGCGTCGAACGGCCCGCCGCGAGAATCATCACTTGCATGGGGGCTATTATCCTCTACGACTTCCGCGAAGAACACTTTGCCGACCGGCTGAGTGGGGACGGCCGCCGAATCCGCGATTCGATTCTCGGCGGCATTGCGGTTTCGTGCAAAAATAGCCCCATGTCGGGCACGATCGGGTTGTTTCTGCGTTCCAACGACAACGACTACCAGCAGCGGCTCAAGGAAGTAGGGCTGCGCGAGGCCAAGCGACACGGCTACGAAATCATCGTCGAGTCGGCCCTGAACGATGGCAACCGCCAAGTCGAGCAAATCCGATCGGCGATCAAGAAGGCGAAAACCACGTCCTTGATCGCCATCTTGGTCAGCACCGTGCGCGACGAAGTTCTGCCGCCGCTCGTGCGCGAGGCCGCCGAGGCCGGTATCGACTGGGCGTTGCTCAACGAAGGCGATTACATCGACGAAATCAGCGCGCAATTTCCGGACCGCGCGATTTTTGCAGCCACCCCCGACCAGATCGGAATCGGCCGCATCCATGGACAGCAAGTGCGTGCCTTGGCGGGCGACTCGAAGACCGTTCTGTGCGTGACCGGTCCGATGAGCGCCGCGACCGCGCGAATGCGGTGGGAAGGCCTGAACGAGGAACTGGGCAAGGACTTCGAGATCATTCAGCTCAACGCCGACTGGACCAGCGAACGTGCGCGTATGGAGGTCGAACGCTGGGCTCGGTCGCTCCCCAGCGACGTTGCGGTGCCGGGCATGTTCGTCGCCCACAACGACGAGATGGCGCTCGGCATGCGCCAGGCACTGCGCGATGTTGCTTCCCAGAAGGACCTGCCGTTTGGCACTGCCTTCATCACGGGCTGCGATGGCTCGCAAACTCTCGGCCAGCGCCTCGTACGCGAAGGACGCCTCAAAGCGACGGTGATCATGCCGCCCACCTCGGGAGCGGCCATCGAATGGATCGAGCGCTTCCGTGCGCGCAAAGAACGGCCTGCCGTCCGCGAGATCCAGCCGGTAGCCTCATTCCCCGCCCTACCAGCGCTCAAAAAGTAGCTGGCCGTTCGCCGAATGGTACAGAAGTTGACGTGTAAGGGTCTGTGGTTTATTGTCCTACATTAAACCACCAAGAGGTAAGAGCCATGACTCAGCACACGCTTTTCGACAATCGTCGATTCGACGCCCGGATCCCGGTCGAGATGTACGTCAGCGCCTATGTCTTGGATCAACCGCGGCGGGCGGTGACCATGAACATTAGCGAGAGCGGTCTTTACGTGAACACACTGGTTCAGCATCCCTATCCGCCGCGAACGCCAGTCGGGCTGGAAATCGAGCTCCCATCCATCGGCGAGACGATTTGTGCCGCCGGAGAGACCTGC
>CAZTTW010000539.1:0-4066 GCA_964616265.1 uncultured Myxococcales bacterium
GTCAGTGCACGACAATTCCCAGAAACCGCGCATCATCGATTGCAAAAGAGGACTTGCCGCAGTGAGAATTCCACATTAGCCACAGTGCTTTTTTCCAAACCGCAAGCCGGCTTACTGGCATCTACTATTTGGTATGGAGAACTACACTTGACTAATTCGTCACAGCGTCTTACAAACGTCTACACTAACTGCTTAATTAGGCTGGAAAACTAGCATGTCATCAACAGCGGGTGGGACCTTGAGACGGCACGAGGCGTGGGTCAGTTCGTTACAGCGCCTTGCCGATGCAGTAATCATCATTGGCGCGCAAGTCATTGCGCGTTACTCCTACGGTGAGCCCCTCGGCGAGCAAATGATGACCGTTACGGTCCTGGGTCTTTTGGCCTATGGATTCGCCGCCGAGATAACCGGCCTGTACCGACCGTATCGCATGGAAACCATCGTGCGCGAAATGCGCGACACGCTGTTGTCATGGTTGCCGGTCCCACTGACGTTGCTCGCCTTCTGGTTCTTTACCAAGACCTCAACGCACTATTCCCGCGTGGCCGCCACGCTGTGGTTCGCGCTGACGCCGGCCATGCTTTGTGCCTTGCGCCTCGCCGTGCGCACGGGCTTGCGTATTCTCCGCGCCCGAGGCCACAACAAGCGACGCGTCGCCATTCTCGGCTGTACGAAGGATGCCGAACGATTGGCGACATCCCTCGACGAACTTCCGTGGCTCGGCCTCCATCTGTGTGGTGTCTACGACGACCGCTCGGAAAAGCGCCGTCACGTCTCGAAGCACCCCGGCTGCAAGGTGGTTGGCAAATCGGAAGATCTCGTGCGCGCCTGCCGACAAGGAGAAATCGACGTCGTCTACGTTGCGCTTCCTCTTCGGGCCGAGCTGCGAACCGCCGGCCTGCTCGCCGCGCTCGCGGATACGACCGTCACCGTTTATATGGTGGCCGACTTCCTCTACTACAGCCTTTTGCGCGCCCACTGGAGCCAGGTGGGGAACATCCCCGTAGTGAGCGTGCACAACTCGCCCTTCGAAGGCGTGGTCGGCTGGGTGAAGCGCCTCGAGGATTTGGCGGTCGGCAGCATGATCGTCCTGCTCACCTTGATCCCGATGCTTTTCATCGCCCTAGCCATCAAGATCAGCTCGCCCGGTCCGGTTTTCTTCCGACAATGGCGCTACGGCTTGTGCGGGCGAAAGATCCGCATCCTCAAGTTCCGCACCATGACCGTTTGCGAGGACGGGCCAGACGTCAAACAAGTTTCGAAAGACGACTCGCGTGTCACCCGCGTCGGACGTTTCCTGCGGCGAACATCGCTGGACGAGTTTCCGCAGTTCTTGCAGGTCCTCACGGGCGAGCTGTCGCTCGTTGGTCCGCGTCCGCACGCGGTCGCTCACAACGAGCAGTACCGCTCGCTCATCCACGGCTACATGCTTCGTCACATGGTGAAGCCGGGAATCACGGGCTGGGCGCAAGTGAACGGCTGGCGAGGTGAAACGGCCGAGCTGGAGAAGATGGAACAGCGCGTCCGTCACGATCTCGAATACATTCGCAACTGGAACCTGCTGCTCGACCTCAAGATCATTTTCCTCACCATCTTCGGCAGCAAGAAGGGCCGAAACGCCTACTAGCGAACTGCCTGTCTCGGCTCGGCCAATGTCCCCCGATTGTGTCTCGAACCGATTGGGTCGGCTATTGAATCAGCCTGGACTCGTGACGTCGGAATCGTCGCTACGAGCGTCGGATGAGGCGCTTTATCCCGAGGAGGCGAAGCAGCTCGACGGATGCGTCGAAAAGCGACAGCGCGAAATCGCGGCTGGCCGCCGATGCGCGCGGCGAGCGCTTGCCCGGCTCGGCATCGCCAATTTTCCGGTTCTCGCGGGTCCCGACCGCGCCCCCATCTGGCCTGAAACGATCGTCGGATCGATCACCCACACCGATGGTTGCGCTGACGGCTACTGCGGCGTAGCCGTCGGCGAGTACCGAAAGTTTTCCGGCATCGGCGTCGACGCCGAGCCACGTCTCCCCCTGCCCGACGATCTGTGGAGCTGGATACTCGACGAGAGCGAGAGGCAGGAAGCTTTGCAAAGCGACGAGCCGGGCATTTACGCGCGACTAGTCTTCTCCGCAAAAGAAACAACCTACAAAGCGCTCTATCCGACGCTCAAGCGAATTCTCGAATTTTCAGACGTGCACGTCGACATCAAGCTCACCGATGGCCTGTTCATTGCTTGGCTTACGCGAATCGTGGGATCGCAAACAGCGCCGTTCGTAGGACGACTGGTCACAGACGGCGAGCTGATCCTTACCGCCATGGCATTGCCCCGTCGGGGATTACCGCTTGCGCACGAAGACCTGTCGCTGCCTAATGTTCCCTGCTAGGACTTAACGCGAACCATGGACCACGACGGCAATAACGACGATCCGCCCCAACATGAAACGCTCAGTCTTGCCGACTTCGTCTCCCAAGGCACTGTACAGCTGGGTGACCGCGCTGTTCTTGTCGTTGCCGAAATCGGCGGCGGACAACAGATCTATCCGCTCAACCGCAACCCGACAGTCATTGGTCGATCCAACAACGCGGATCTGGTCCTGCAGGATCCCACTGTTTCCGACTTCCACGCCCGGGTCATCAAACACGCCTTCGGATACACGCTCGAGGACATGGGCTCGGCCGAAGGAACCTTTCTGCGCGACAAGCGGGTCAACCACGCCCGTCTCATCAGCGGCGATTCGGTCCGTCTGGGCGCGACGCTCCTCACCTTCCTCGACGAGAAATCGCACGCGGTCAAAGACAAGCTCACGACCGCGGTCGTGCCGATGCGTGTGATACCGAAGCACTTGATGCAGTCGCAGCAGACGATGCTGCGCGATCCCTATACGTACTCTCCACAGTTGCGCCCCCTTCCCGCGCCCATGCCCCTGCGCGACTCGGGCGAGCGCGTGCGCCGGGCCGCCGAGAGCGAAGAGGGCCCCTCGCTCGAAGATATTCTCGTCAAAGTTTTGCGCATCGTTCGCTATCTCAAGCAGCGAGCCAAGCTCATCGGAGTGATGGCCGCTGTCGGCGTCCTGCTCGGCGTTGTCAGTTTCAAGATCTTCCCGCCGGTGCGCGCCGCCTACTGCCTAGTGACCCTCCATCCCGCGCCGAAAGCCAATCCCATCGATTCAGAAGGCCGTCTGGTGGTCGCTCAGGCGGAAAACCTGCAATTCTTCGCGGGCGCCGAGCGTGCCTTCAAGAGCAGCGAAAGCATCATGGCCGCGATGAAACGCTTGGGCGATCCGGATCCCAGCGAAAGCCAGGCCGAAGCAATCGGCAAGCGCCTCCGTTTCGAAAACGTCGGCAACGATACCTACTCGGCCGAGCTTACGCCCAGCATCTTCAACAGTCGGGGTGATTGGCACGTCCGTCTTCTCGACGCACACATCAAGAATTACATCGAGACGGAAATCGAGAAGAAGCTCAAAGTCTTCGTCGCAGAAGTGGACTTCTTGCGCTCCCAGACCGAGCAGACCGAAAAGAGGCTGAGCGAGATCATGCAGGAGACGGTGAAGTTCCGCGAGGCGAACTCGGATCAAATTCTCGCGCAAGGAACCCTCAGCGGAAACTCCCCGGCCGATCTCGAGTCCCGGCGCATCGAGGTCAGCGCTCGCATCGACCGACTCACGGGTGAAGTGGCCGGGATTCGCAGTCAGCTTGGCCGCGGCAGCGCTCTCAACCAGGCCAAGGCTCAGTCGTCCACCGCCGATCGCGAAGCGCTCGGGACGATCAACCGCAAGCTTGCCGAATTGCGCGCGCAAGGGTTTGCGGACGGACATCCGGATGTCGAGCGCCTGCTGAACGAGCAGAAGACGCTGCAAAAGACGCTCGAGGAACACTTGCATGCCGATGTCACGCAATTCGAAAAGCGTTCGAACGTCGCGTACGACAGTTTGCAGGGTCAGGCGGATCTGCTCGAAGCTCAGCTCCGAGCGGCGCGTGCGGAACGAGGTACCATCGAGGCCAGCTTGCGCGACCTTCGCACGGTCAGCAGCAAATCACCCAAGGTCAATGCCCGTCTGGAGGAGCTTCT
>CAZTTW010000540.1:0-4061 GCA_964616265.1 uncultured Myxococcales bacterium
GGTGCAAGGCGCTGCCGTGGTGAAACGCGCACCAGATACTGGCGCCCGAACGCCAGGCAAACTGGGTTGGCACATTGCCGGTTACACCCAAGTCTGAGTTGTAGCAGCCGTCGTAAGTGCCCGGCCTGTCACCGGTACAGCTACCGTATTCCGTCTGCATGTTGGGAACGCCCGGATTGTGCACCCCGGCCTCGCCGCCGTTGTATCCGTTGACGTCCGCGATGTTCACGTAGTCGGCCCAGGTACCGCCAAGGCCGGCAGGTCTCGTGGGATCCGCTTGGTGCGTGGCCGTAATCATCTTCGCCAGCAGATCCTTGGTCTTTTGATTCACGGAGGTGGCGGTGAACTCGACTTCGTTTGCCATGCTCCAGATGATGACGCTGGGATGATTCCGATAGATTCGAATCATCTCCCCGAGCTGTGCAAGGACATTGGCTTCGAACGGGGCCTGGTCGGCTGCGTTCGGAGGGTACGCGCTGACGTCCCACGGAGAGGTCCCCGGATCGGTCGAAGAAAAGTAGCCGGTTCCCCAGAAGTTCAATTCCGACCACAGGCAAACTCCCAGGCGATCGGTGGCGTCGTAAAACGCTGGATCGTGCGGGTAGTGCGATCCGCGGATGAAATTCATGCCCGCGTCCTTGATGAGCTTCACGTCACGGTACGAACCACTGTTGGTCGTTCCATCCCCCCAGCCCGCGTGATCCTGGTGCACGTTGGCTCCCTGAAGCCAAACATGCGTGCCGGTCAGAAAGAAGCCATTGTCCTTGTCCCACTTCACGGTTCGGATCCCGAGGGGCGAGCTGTAGTCGTCCACCAGCGTGGTGCCGTCGTAGACTTGCGTGTAGACGCTGTAAAGGTATGGCGTCGTCGGGCTCCACAGGTGTGGGTTGGCGATGGCGGTACTGTCTTGCACGAACGTGTATAGCGAACCGGCGGTAATGCTCTTGGTCGAGTCGAGCGTGGCGACGGCCGTGCCGTCGGCGTCGAGGACGGTCGATGTGACGCGACAGGTTTTGTCGGCGGTCGAATCGTTTTGGATCTCGGTCTGCACCTCGACCGTCGCGCTCGACGAAGAGGCATCTTTGGTACTGACGAAGGTGCCGTAGAACGGCACGTGCAAGGGATCGGTTACGACAATGGTTACGTCGCGATAAATGCCGCCCGCAAAGATGTGCTCGCCCGCGCGAGGGGCCATCTGGGCATTCCAAGCGCCGTCGACCCGAACCGCGATGACGTTGTCACCCGCCTTGATGTTCGCCGAAATATCGAAGGTGAAGCCCGTATAGCCGCCTTTGTGCTCGCCCACTTGCACGCCATTGACGTAGACCTTCGAATACTGGAAGGCCGCTTCGAACTCGATGAAGACGCGCTTCTTGGCGTCCAGCAGCGATTGATCGACGGTAATGTGCTTGCGATACCAACCCACGTAAGGCGCGGTTGCGAACATGGTTCGCCAATACGGTTGCTCGAAGGAATGCGGTAGCTGAACTGCCTGCCAGGCGCTATCGGCAAAGGCTGTCGCCTCGGCACCCGTGACGTCCTGTTTGATGAATTTCCAATCCCTGTTGATGACTTTGACCAGTCTTGCAGACACGGTGCCGAGGGCACCGCCGGCCGAGGAGCCGCCAGCGCCGCTGGCTCCGCCCGTCGTAGTGACTCCCCCGGTTGCGGGTGCACCACCGGTTGCGAGGGTGCCGCCCGTTGAGGTCGTCCCGCCGGTTGACGGCGCGCCTCCGTGGCCTCCCGTTCCGCCCGCCGCTACCATGCCGCCGTTCGAGCTCGTTCCGAGGCCTCCCGTTCCGCCCGCCGATGGTGCGCCGCCGCTTCCCGACCCGCCAGCTTCGCCGACGCCGCCTTGCCCCTGAGTTCCACCGCTTCCGATCGCGCCGCCCGTCTGAGAAACACGCTGGCTCTGCGAGGACCCACAGCCGTCCCCGCCGAACGCGAGAAGAGCCACGAAGAGCGGCCAGCGAAGGCCTACGAAGGGTCTTCGCGAGGAGAGGTGACGTAAATGGGACATACGAGCTCCGGTTTTTGAGATTCGTCGATGGACGATGCCTGACGGGTGGGGTGCCAGGACACTAATGCTCGTGATGAAGGATGCCGCGAGAGTGCCAATCGTTGCCGGCTCTCGAACCTATCGATGATTCCGCTTGACCGCTCTCACGTTGGCGGACGAGGGCGGGCTTGCACCCGCGCCGCACGACGAAACTGTCCGAGGCGTCGGCTCAGCGAACAGCGGCAAGCTGCCTGCACAGCTCGTCCCAGTCGTCGTTTGCCGATGTCAACAGAATGCCGGCGCGAGCGGTGAAACGCGGGTCAACGTTCTCGGTCGTGTTGCACCGGACGATGATACCGGAAACGCGGATTTCGCGGTGGGGAGTATCCAGGACTACGGTGATGTGAATCTTGGTGCCGACCGGGCGCGCGTCCGGCATGACCAGGAGCATGCCGCGGCTACTCGCATTGACGATGCGCGAATGCGTGCCTGATCCGCTCAAGTCCAAGTGAATGATGGCGGTGGCATCGAGTGCCATCCGTGGACCATCGCAGCGTCGGTCGATGGCGAGCGGGGACAAACTTCTCCTTCGAGGGTTGGGCTATTTCTTCTTCGGACTCGGAGCGGCGGCTTTTGGGGTACTGCGAGAAGCGGCGTCGGCAGCAGCAGCAGCAGCAGCCGTATCGGCATTGGAGGGAGCCGCCGGGGCAGCCGCCGGGCCTGCGCCAGCCGATTCCTGCGCTACCGGGGCTTCCATGCCCTCGGGGCTGCGCTCCCACTTGTCGACGCGGCCCGAACCGGTCGTGTCGTAGCCGATGCGGTCGAGGCGGCCGTTTTCGTAGTACTGCCACTCGTCGATCTTGCCGTCGTTGTTGCGGTCGCGCTCGACGCGAACGAGCCGTCCGCCTTCGTAGTATTCGAAGTAGTCGGGCTTGCCGTCGAAGTCCATGTCCTTCTCGGCCCGGACCTTCTTGCCGTCCTGGAAGAAGGTGCGGCCGTTGAACTTCCCGCTGTAGTTCATCGAGTACTCGTCCATGAACAGGTCGCCGTTCGGGCTGTAGTACTGGACGAGATCGATCTTTCCGTCGAAGTCGAGGTCGGTCTGCTTGCAAAGCAGCTGCTGCGTCGAGTGGCCATCTTGCGTGGCTCCCTGGAACAGCTTGATGACGTCGGGCTTGCCGTCACCGTTCGCATCGAGGGTGACCACCTGCTTGCCCTTGTCGTCGCAACGAGATCGGTCGAATCTGGCGCCGAAGTCGGACTGCGAGACGTTCACGCCCGAAGCGGGCGTGTCGACGGCGGTCTTCTGTTGGCCACCGCAGGCAGCGAGGGAGAGGGCCACGGCGAGCATGGAGAAATTGACGAAGAGGACGCGCGCGGAACCGGCGCGATGAAAGGGAGACAGCTGGCTGCGCATAGACGCTAGGCTAGGCCAACTGGACGATTGCGGCAAGTCCGAGTCGTCATTGCACCATTTTGTCATTTTCTTTAAACGCGTCGTGCGTTTGCAAGCGATCGTAGATTGACTATCGACATATGGTCATGCATGGTCTTGCCATGGCACGGAACAAGATCTCGACTACCGTGTACATCACCGCGGAACAGAACGAGCAGCTCAAGCTCCTGCACCAAAAAACCAAGGTGCCGGTCGCGGAATACATTCGCCAAGGAATCGATTTGGTTTTGGAGCGGGAAAAGGCGCATCTTCCAGGCCAACTGACTCTCGACGTGATACGCAGATAGCCCGACTGCAGAAGCCGACCGTAGAAGATCGATCGCCAGCCAAGAAAGTAAGCGAAGTGCCGACTCCGACCAAACTGATCCGCAATTTCTCCATCATTGCCCATATCGACCACGGCAAATCGACGCTCGCCGACCGGCTGATCGAGCATACGGGCGCTCTCACCCAACGAGAGCAGAAGGACCAGTTTCTCGACAGCATGGATCTCGAGCGCGAGCGCGGAATCACCATCAAGGCGGCGACGGTTCGGCTTTCCTACAACGCCAAGGATGGGCAAACCTACGAGCTGAACCTGATCGATACGCCCGGCCACGTGGACTT
>CAZTTW010000541.1:0-4058 GCA_964616265.1 uncultured Myxococcales bacterium
TATTCTGCCATGCGGACCGATCCCGCCCAATCCGGCCGAGCTGCTTCACACCGAGCGCTTTCGGGAGATCCTGGCGCAGTGCCGTCAGAGTTACGACAAGGTCATCCTGGATTCCCCGCCGACCGCACCAGTTACCGACCCTGCCATCATCGGGAGTATGGCGGACGGGGTCGTGTTGGTGCTTCGCGCCGGACATACCACCCGAGATGCGGCCGCCTATGCTCGTCGTCATATTACAGACGGCGGAGCGAAAATTCTTGGCCTCGTCATCAATCAAACCGACCGAAAGGGCAGTAAGTACGGTTACGGCTACTCCTACTACGCGCCCTATGGACGCTATTACAGGGCCGCGTAATCAGTGCCCGCGAGTGTGACGCTGCTTTGGAAGATCATTCCCAAGGACCGTAGCAAGTCGTGACTGAGACCGCCGATTCGCTACCTATCGTAGTCGATGCCTTTCGTGGTCCATTCACCGGACCCCACCCGAAGTGGGCTTTGCGTGGATGGTTGTTGATTTGTGGGATCTGGTCTGTCGCAGCGCTCGTCGCCTCGGACACCGAATTGAGCGTCCTGTGGGGTGTAGCCATCTCGGTTCTCGCCTTGTGTCTATTTACCTATCTGACCGCCAGAGGAAGAATGTTCCTGACGCCGGCGTTTCTAGGCCTGGTTTTCGGCACGGGATATTCCCTTTCTTTTGGCGCACTCGTGACCAGGTCAGAGGTGTTGCCATCAGAGGGTTGGGGGTCCGTGGGGAGGTTCGCCTTTACCAACCAAGACATGGTCAGTCCTATGCTGGTGATCGTCGCGGGTGTTTTGGGCATCGCGGGTGGCACACGAATAGCGGAGTCTCTGTGGTCTAGCCTTCGGACCCGACCTATTCTGCGGAGGCAAGACAATCCCAGTATGACTTCGCTTGCGTCCTGGGCGTTGGCATCCGGCTTCGTCATAGCAATCTGCGCAGTCTTGGGAATTGGCCGCGTGGGCTTGTCGGATTCGACCCTACTTCCGTTCAAGTTGGCTGGAATCCTGGTAGTCGTCCGGGGGTATCTGCTTCCGGCTCTGGGAGGCCTATTGGTCCAGCGTGCGGTCACTGCGCGTGGGCAGGGCCGACTCTTCCAAACCCTCCTTCTCCTAACCTGCGTCGGGGCCGCAGCCACGTTTAGTGCCGTAAGTCGTGGTTTGGGGGGAGCCTACATGGTCCCTGCGATTCTCTATGCTATCGCACGGCAAAGCAGTTTCAGACTGCCCCTCCGGCGTTTTGCGTCCGCGTTGTCCTTGGTTGTCTTGGTTCTCGTGGTCGGCGGTTCTATCGTAACTATGCAACGCAATACTCTCTACTTCGGCGACGGATGGATGAGCCTATCGGAGCTCACTTCTCAGACCGAGGGAGTGTCTGACTTCTCGGAGGGCGCGTTTTCGACTTTTTCCGGCTTGCTGGGCGGACGCTTGAGTGGAATTGATGTCTTTCTCGCCCTGGTTTCTGGTCCAGGCGTACATCCCGATCCAACGATCCCCCTGAAAGTCTTCGTCGGCGACGATGATTTGAGTCAGTCCCTGGTCATCGAAACGCTAGGGTTTGCTCCGGCGGGTTCTGAAGGTACTGGAGGCTTGGCCTTTGGCATCGGATTCACTCTTTGGGGTATTCTCGCTCTCGGTGGCACCATTCTCATGCCATTTTTGGGTACAGCCCTGCTGATGATATTTGTCTGTTCCATCGAAGGATTGCTCACACGCTTCGGAGAAGAGGGAATGGGAGCGGTATTGGGCTGTCTGGTGGCGCTCAATGCATGGGGCGCCCCGACTTGGTTCTATGTGTCTCGCCAAGTGGCTGTGGTGGCCGTTTGTCTCCTCATTGCCCGTCGGGGCAGCAAGGCAATGGAAGCGCCTTTCTTCGCCGGTATTGGTGTCGCCCGGCGAGCCTAGAGAACTGTCGTTCTTCGGCAGCTATGGTCAAAAAACGCTTCCGTCGCGAGCAGAGCCCCTGACCGCCTCAAGAGGCGCAACCGGGCGCCCCGCAGTCCAAGAAGGTTGATCGCCACTCTTGGCAGCCCACGCAGAAGATCAACAGATACGAGCCCTCGCAATCCCAGTCCCGCGTGATTGAGTGTGGTCGCTAGATCTATCACAGAGACATTCTTGTCGAACAACATCGGCAGGAGGCCATGTTTGATGCTCGGTTCGAAGTGATCACAAACTAGTGCAAGCCTTTCCGTATATTTCGGCAAACTGCGGTTGGCAAAGACGTCGTACGCGCACAAATTGAAGAATATGACATTTCCCCCTTCCGAGTAAGTCGATTGTATTGCCTCGTCTGCCGACGCGCCTCTGAGTACGCACTTCGCGTGAAGCGATAGGACCTTCCCACCCGTAAGTGCAATTGCATAGGGCAGGTAGAAAAGTAGCATCGATGTTCGAACTTTTCTATCGAGCCAAGCTTGGGAGTCACACCAGGCAAAGGCCAATTCGAGCCCTCTTCTGAAGCCCGGTGTGTTTCTGTAGCAATGATTGCCGATGAACGATGCTTCCGGATGTTCAGCGGGAAAGAAGTCCCACGCGCAGGTTCTTTTCGCTTGGTTTGCCTCGACCGGCATGGGACCCGACATCCAGTACTTTTGGCCGTTATCGAAGAAATAGATGCGATCGGCGAAGTCTGACAGCAACATGTCAGCTTGATGCTCCCTGATTTCATGAATTCGGCTCTGGAGGCCCCAAGGTAGCATCAGATCGTCATCACCGAGAAAGACGACAGGCTCGCCTTCAGCGGCGAGCTCGCTAACCGCAGAAAACCAGTTATCGGTCGCCGGTATCGTCTCTTTACGATGAAGCGCACGACAAGTGATCGTGGTATTGGAAGCAAATGATCCAACGATACGATCGACGATTTCTCGGCTTGGAGGATGGTTGTTGACGACTACAATCCTCTTGGCTTCATCTATTCCTGATACCTCGCACTGGTAAATGCTCTTGAGCACCCAGTAAAGGCATTCCGAACGTTTGTAGCTAGGGACTATGATCAGCATTGCGTGCGAATGTCTCCAAGAGGCGACGCAGACGCCATTGACAGACCAGCACAGACTCTGATGCGTCGCCTGTAGTGGTTTCTCGAGCCGAAGCCATACTATACTCGCCTGCGGGTTGCCACGAAGTTGGTCGTTCTGAACTGTTCTAGCTCCTCCTGATACCTGGGGATCGGGTAGAAGAAGCCCGACGGGGTGATCCGATAGAGCGACATATCGTGCGTCTTGAAAAAGTAGAAGAAGTCTTGGAAATAGGTTCTCGTGTCTATGTTGCAGCCACCGAACTCGAACGTGACCATGCCCACGGATTGGGCGAGCATCCGTTCGGCGCCAAGGAGGACATCCATTTCATGGCCCTCGACATCTATCTTTAGCAAATCAATATTTTCGATTCCTCGATCCTCGCAATACCGATCGAGAGTCTCGAGCGTTACACGTTCTGAAAGACTCTGGTCTATCTCGAAATGTTCCAAGCGTCGCCGCGTAAGCGAGGCCAGTCCCGAACCTTGTTGGTCATAATAGAGGGTCGCTTCCCCTCTCGCGTTGCCGAGTCCGCAGGGGTTGAGGATGACCTTGCTATTCGCCGGGCGGCCAGCAATCAGCATCTTGAACGTTGCCGCGGAAGGCTCGAAGCAGTGGATCTTGAAGGCAATGGAATCCAGTTCGGCCAACGCCACGTCCAGGAACTGACCGCGGTTGGCACCCACATCGAAAAGGCATAGCTCCTTCTCATTGCTTTCTTCGCGCTTGAGTTGGCGAAATAGAGCGGCCTCGCCACTTGTACCGACAACTCCTCCGGCGCCTATGCCCAGGAGGAGCTGAGCTTTCGAGATGGCCTTTTCCAGTCGTTGTTGAGATCTGACGTTGGCTGTCAACGCCGCCGCAAGCTTCTTCAGTTGATGGAGTTGCATTTTGGATTTGCCCCCCAAAAGGGGATCCCATCGTAGCACAGGACGAGATTCCATCACCAGACGGCTCGACCCCAATCAGCCGAGGTCTCGAGTATCTTGATGTTCAAGAATGGCTCTGCCGATCCTGTCC
>CAZTTW010000542.1:0-4056 GCA_964616265.1 uncultured Myxococcales bacterium
GCGCACAGGGATCGCATGCGCGCCTTACGCCATCGCTTGTGCGCCATCGATTCATCGGTGCGAACCTACGCTTGCGTCGATTCAGGCGCCGCCATGGAAAAGGCCTGGGCCGAGCGCGCCGGGCTCGGCTTCATCGGCAAGAACGGCTTGCTCATCCAGCGCGCCTACGGCTCGTGGCTGACCCTCAGCCTGATGGTCCTGGATCGCGATGTCGACCACTACGATGAGCCTCAACCCCGGCTGTGCGGCTCGTGCGAGCGCTGCCTAAAGGCATGCCCAACCAGCGCGTTCCCCTCGCCGGGCGTGCTCGACGCCAATCGCTGCCTCTCCTACCACACCGTCGAAAATCACGGACCCATCCCCGACGAGATCCGCCTGCATTTCGGCCGCCACGTTTTTGGCTGCGACGCCTGCCAGGAAATCTGTCCCTTCAACCATCTCGACATTCCGCCCGGCGATCCGCGCCAGGCACCCCGCCCGCTCGGCCGCATGGATGCCGCAACGATCGCCGCCCTCTCGCAAGCCGACTACGACCAGCTAGCCACCGGCACCCCCATGCGCCGCATCGGCTACCACGGCCTACGCCGAAACGCCTGCCTCTCGCTCGGTTCCACCCAAAACAAAGGTGCCCGCCCCCTGCTTGCCCAGCTGGTGTCAGATCCTAACCCGTCCGTCGCCGAAGCCGCCGGGTGGGCCCTAAATCAGATCGGCTGATCCGTCTCCGATTCCCCTTAGCATGCGGCCGACAAGCCGCGACGCTGGCAAGGAGGGGCGAGAACCGGACCGGAATGTACTGATGTACTTGAGGACCGGAAGCGCAGCCCCGACGCCGCCAGCGTCGCGGATCGTCGGCCGTACTCACCGCGAGTGAGAATTTCCCCTTCCCTACAGTTCGTTGCCGATGGTGAATTCGAAGACAATGCTGTCTTCTCCAGGCAACGGCTTGTACGGCAAACCCCACTCGAAACGCAGCGGCCCGATGGGTGAGAACCATCGGAAACCGAAGCCCCAGCTGCTGCGCAGGCTGTTGAGCGGGAAAAGTTTCACGCACGGATCGACGGAAACGTCGGCCCAGGCTGGCTTGAGTCGACAGTACTGCTGCTCCAAGTTGTAGGAGTTGCCGACGTCCGTGAAGATGACGCCCCGAATGCCCATCTTGTCGAAGATTGGGATCTCAATTTCCGCTTTCCCAATCATGCGCAAGTTGCCGCCGACCGAAAAGGTCTTGAGCGCCGAATCGGGATTCTGGGCGCTGGGAACGCTGATCTTCGGCCCCAAGGAATAAAGCGAGAAGCCGCGGACGTCGTAGATGCCGCCCAAAAAGTAGCGTTCGAAAATCGGAACGCCTTGCGGGTCGCGGCTGGTGATGAGGCCGCTCTCCGCCTTGAGCCGTAGCGTGAGAGGTCCCCAGAGCGGATAGTAGTAGCGGATAGCGCCTTCGTAGCGCGTGAACTGGCTCTCCGAGAAGAAGGCCGGTTCGGCAAATTCGGTGGACAGGGTATTGTACCAACCGCGGTGGGGGAACATGCGGTCGTCTCGCGTGTCGTGTGCCAGGGACACGCGCCACGATGAGATGATGCCAGAGTGGAGCAAATTGGCGAGCGAGCCGTCCGGCAGCGGGCTGCGGTAGCCGCCCGTAAATAGATTGCTGCGTCCACCGATGACCACGCCCACGTCCTGCAGGGTGTAGGTCAAGAAGGTGCGAATGCTGTCGGTCAACATGTAGCCCCAGGTGAGGCTGCCTCCGGTCGCTTTGCGAGTAAATCCGAGGTAATAGGTCTGCTGGTTGAAGAGGTTGAAGCCGAACGTCCAGTTGGTGTCGAGGAAATAGGGATCTTCGTAGTTCAGCGAGTAGAGCTGGCGCAAACCCGAGACCTGCGCCTGCAGGCTCGCCGACGTCCCTCGTCCGAGCAGGTTGTTCTGCGAGATTTGCGCTTGGAAGATGAAGGATTCCACCGACGAGAATCCCGCGCCGATCTGGAACGCGCCGGTTTGGCGCTCGCCCACTTCGACGTTGACATCCATGGTGTCGTCGGCCGAACCGCGTTTGGTCGTCAGCTCGACCTTGTCGAAAAAGCCGAGAGCATTCACTCGGCGCTTGGAAACGTCGATGCCGCGTTGACTGTACGGTTCGCCTTCGTAGATGCGCATCTCGCGGCGAATGACCTTGTCACGCGTCTTGCTGTTTCCTCGAATGCTGATGCGCTCGAAGTTGACTGGCGGCCCTCTCTGAATGTCGAAGGCCAGGTCGACGATACGTCGCTTGTCGTCGACGCGTGTTTCGGGCGTCGAGTTGACGTATGCATAACCCTTGTCCTTGTAGAGGTCGGCGATGTTCTGCACATCTTGCGCGACCTCGGTACGGTTGAACACGTCGCCGGGCTTGGCTTGCAGCCGCTGCAGGTAGATCTCCCGGCTTTCGAGCAGCTCGCCCTTCACATCGAGCTCGCCGATGCGGTACTGCTGCCCTTCCTCGATGCTGACCGTGATGTACATCGACCGGCGGTCGGGCGACAGCTCCATGCGCGGGTCGCCGACCTTGACGTTGATGTAGCCGCGATCGAAGTAATAGCTCTGGATGAGCATGATGTCGCGCTGGAATACATCCTCGCGGTAGGTTCCCGACGAGGTCAGCGCGGAGAAGAGATCGCCTGGCTGGGTCAGCATCACGCCGCGCAGGTCGGCGTCGGAGACGTTCTTGTTGCCGATGAAATTCACGCGGCGGATTTCGACTTTGCTGTTCTCGTGCACGCGGAAGTACACATCGACCTGGCCGGGGCTGTCCCGGTGAAGCTCATACTCGACGTCGGCCATGTAGAAGCCGCGCTGCAGGTAGAGCTCGCGGATCTTCTCGACGTTCTTCTTCACCTTGGCGAGGTCGAGAACTTGATCCTTCTTGAGGTCGAGAACTTCGTTGATCTTGGTCAGCCCAACTTCGTCGTGGCCCGACACGTAGATCTTGCGGACGGACGGCTTTTCCTTGAGCACGTAGGTGACGACCAGTCCGCCCTCGGCCTCGGCGGTTTCCACCTGGACGTCTTCGAAGTAGCCGAGGCGCCACAGCGTGCGCACGTCTTCCTGGAGGACATCCTTGCTCAGGATCGTGCCGGGCTTGAGCTTCAGGTTGACCCGCAGGGCATCGTCCTCGACTTTGCGATTGCCTCGAAAGTGAACGCGAATAACGTCCAGCTTGGGCAGCGCAACCCGATCGGCCGCGGGCCCCTCGGTGGACGGCATCAGCTTGGGCGCGCGTAAACGCGCTGGCGCTGGCGCTTCGTCTTCTTCGGCGGCGCCGGACGGGATCGACGGGAGCGACACCAGCAGAAAAGCAGAGGTCGCGAGCAGGACAAAGCGCTTCACGTTTCCTCCACCACTTGGCCGTCGATCATGCGCAGCTTTCGGTAGGCGCGGCCGGCCAGCTCGTTGTTGTGTGTGACGAGCAGCAACGTCATGCCGAGCTCACGGTTGAGCTCGAAGAAAAGGTCGTGCATGGCGCGGCCAGTTTTGGTATCGAGGTTGCCGGTCGGCTCATCGCCGAGCAGGAGCCGCGGCGAAAGAAGGAGTGCTCGCGCCAGCGCCACCCGCTGCTGCTCGCCGCCCGACAGCTCGCCCGGCCGGTGTAGCAAGCGCTCGGCCAAACCCACGCGCACGAGCATCGCCTCCGCCCGCTCGGCGCATTCTCTGCGCGGAAGTCGCGCAATCAATCCTGGCATCATCGTGTTTTCAAGAGCGGTGAATTCCGGCAACAAGTGGTGGAACTGGAAGACGAAGCCAATGGATTGGTTGCGAAAGCTAGCCAGCTTAGCCGGCGATAGCGTTGTGACCACCGCGCCGTCGAACTCGATGGCGCCGCGGGTGGGCTCGTCGAGGGTTCCGAGGAGCTGCAGCAGCGTCGACTTGCCCACGCCCGAGGCGCCGACGATGGACACCAAAGCGCCTGGCTGTAGATCGAGGTCGATGCCCCGTAGAACCTCGATGCGTCGGCCGCCGTGGTTGAAGACCTTCCACAGGTCCCGAACCACGAGGTGTGCCCCGCCCCGCTTTGCGGTCGGGCTG
>CAZTTW010000543.1:0-4048 GCA_964616265.1 uncultured Myxococcales bacterium
TTTGAAAAAGGCGCCGTCGCACGTGGCACAGGCGGAGAGGCCGTGGTTGCGAAACTTCTCTTCGGTCGGAATGTCCAGCCACTTGGCCGACGCGCCCGTAGCGATAATGACCGTGTCGGCCAAGAATTCGCCTTCGTCGGTCACGATGCGGAATGGGCGCGCCGAGGTATCCACCGACGTTACGTCCGTGGTGACGATGCGCGCACCGGCGTGCTCGGATTGCTGGCGAAACAGCTCCATCAGCTTGGGGCCTTGGACTCCGTGCGGAAAACCGGGGTAGTTTTCAACCTCGGTAGTGATGGTCAACTGACCTCCGGGGGTGGTGAGCGGCTCGACCATCAGGCCACCACCTTCGAACATAATCGGCGCCAAGTTGGCGCGGGCAGCATAGATCGCTGCCGTACAACCCGCCGGTCCACCGCCGACGATCGCGACTTTGACGTGCTCTGGTGCAGACATTTGCTTTGTTACAGCCTTTCCTCCAGGAGAGCCTAGAACACTCGACGGCCTTGTGACAGCAAATGTGGAACATCCCCGTCTCGCCCTTGACGAGAGCGGGCCAGCCGTATCATCTAAGCCATCGAAAGCAACCCATCGTGCGATTCTCCCGCCCCAAACGCGTTCCCAGCGCACTCGCATCGCTCGCCATCCTTGCGGTTGCATTCACCTTCTTCGCCGCGCAGATCGATTTTGCGCGCCGCAATCGCATCGGCATCTCGCCCGAACGCTACTGGGGGCCTCAACTAACGCGAATCTGGCTGCCGGGACTTGGCCTCGCACTGGTGCTCGGCCTAGCTGCCTTCGTGCTTCACAGACGCGGCCGCCGCGCATAGCATGCCGCCCTTCCCACGGAGCGCTTTCAGCCTGACGACCTCGCATGACCACCTCTGACGATAGCAAGCCCAGCTCAGCAACCACCGCAGTGACCACAGGCTCATTCCTCGATCGCTTCAGCGAGCGGCAGATGGTGATCTTCGTGATGCTGGTCGGCATCCTGCTTTACCTGCCGTTCGCCGGCAGTTACGGCCTTTTCGATCCGTGGGAAACCCACTATGGAGAAGTCGGCCGGCAGATGGCCACCCGCAACGACTTCATCAGCCTGTACTGGCCAGGCTCGCCGCTCGACACCGAGAATTTCTGGTCGAAACCGGTGCTCACCTTCTGGCTCATGAGCCTGTCGATGAAGATCTTCGGCATCGGTAGCGCTGGGCTGCCCGCGGGCGCGTTCGCGCTGTCGACGCGACCGGAATGGGCGTTGCGCCTGCCGTTCTGCTTGATGGCGCTGCCGGCGCTGCTCGGCGTGTACTTGCCGGTCGCTCGCTTCGTCAGCCGTCGTGCCGGTGTTTTGTCCGTGCTGGCGCTCGCGACGTTTCCGCTGTTCAGCCTCGTCGCCCGCCAGGCCATGACCGACATGGCTTTCATCGGTCCCATGACTCTCGGCCTCGGCCTGTGCGCGCTGGCGCTCTTCGACGACAAAGGCGACAAAGACGAGCCATTGCCGCGCAAGACGTGGAAGGGCTTCTCGTGGCCGCACCATCCGCTCTACTACACGCTGCTGGCATTACTGGCGGTCACGGTGCTGCCGCAGCTCATCGTCAATTCGATTCAGCTGACGTGGCCGCTGCCCTGGAAGCACTTCGTGCTGCCGGGCGTGGTGGCGATGCTGCCCTACTTCATCGGGCTCTTTCTCTTCCTCTATTACACCGCGAACACGCGCTACAAGGCGCCGTTCTTCCTGTACATCGCCTCGATTTTGTGTGGCCTCGCCATGCTGGCCAAGGGTCTTGCGGGACTCGGCCTACCGGTCATCGTGTTTCTCGCGTACCTACTTTTCACCTGGAACTGGAAGCGCCTGGCGCGCGCCCAGCTGTTGCAGGCTCTGCCGCTGGCGATTCTGGCGTGCGCGTTGGTGGCGGTGCCATGGCACCACGCCATGCTCGTCCGCCACGGCTTCCCCTTCTGGAACGAGCTTTACGGTGACAACCACTGGCGGCGCTTGGTGACGGGTCGCCACGGCGATCGCGGCAGCTTCGAATACTTTCTGCGCGAGCTCGGCTACGCCCTTTATCCGTGGATCGCGCTCGCGCCCGCCGCGCTCGCCTGGGTCGCCATGCGAACCTTCGGCCACCGTGAAGCCGGCAGCGCCGAAGCCACCGACAAGCGCCGCGACATTCTGTGGTTCGGCGCGATTTGGTTCGTATCCGGCTACGCCTTGGTCTCGTTCTCGATGACCAAGTTCCATCACTACATCTTGCCCGCGCTGCCCGGCCTGGCCATGGCGGTCGGCTGTTTTCTCGACGACGTGATTACACTCGGGCGACGCCGGCTCATCCTCCTCGCGCTGGTGGTCGGAGTTCCGCTGCTCGCCCTGGTGGCCTTCGACCTGACGTCGGCCACGAAGAGCGCCCAGCGGTTCATTTGGCTTTTCTCCTACGACTACGTCAATGCGCCGCAGGGCCGGCCGTGGCCGCCGGACATGAATTACGTGCGAACGCTGTGGATTTTCGCCGGTCTCTTCACCATCGCCGCCGCGCTCATCGCGTGGCAGAAGATCCGCGCCTGGGCCGTGTTTGCCACCGTCGGCGTTGCTGTCGCGTTCACGTATTTTCTTCTCGATGTCTACATTCGCCAAGCGGCGGCGCACTGGTCGCAAAAGCCGCTCATCGCCCAGTTCTACCGCGAGCGCCGCTCGCCCGACGAGCACCTGCTGGCCTGGCAGCTGTACTGGCGGGGCGAGAATTTCTACACGCAGAACCAAATCTACGAAGGACCAGCGCCGGAGCGGACCGTCTTTCTCGGAGATCGCAACGCCGAAAACTTGAAGGACTATCTCGCCAAGCATTCTGGTAAGCGCACATTCTTCCTCATCGAGCGCACGCGAATCGACGGTCTGCGCGCGCTGCTGCCCGAGAAGGCCCGGCCGACGCTCAAGATCGTCAACGACGACAACAACAAATTCTATTTGCTGAGCGCTGAAATATAGCCGGAATGGTCAGGGTCGATCTCAACGTGCGTCATCCGTTGACAGGGGTAAGTGTGGGTGGCAATATTCGCGCCCTCTTGACGGGCAAGCGCTCCCCATCGGGACAGATCTTCACGTGAACAAACCTTTCGCCATATTTAGTGGTAACGCCAATCCGGACTTGGCCAATGCCTTGTGCCACCACCTCGGCCAGCCTTTGGGCAGCGCCAAGGTGGAACGCTTTGCAGACGGCGAAATTTACGTCGAGATCAACCAGAACGTCCGCGGCGTGAATTGCTTTGTCGTGCAGCCCACCTGCACGCCGGTGAACGACAACCTGATGGAGCTGCTGGTGATGACGGACGCGCTCAAGCGCTCGTCGGCCAAGCCCATCGTCGCCGTGATTCCTTACTTCGGGTACGCGCGCCAGGATCGCAAGACGCGGCCACGCACCCCGATTTCGGCGCGACTCGCGGCGGATTTGTTGACCGCGGCGGGCGTTCATCGCGTGCTGGCCATGGATCTGCACGCAGGGCAAATCCAGGGCTTCTTCAACATCCCGGTCGATCATATCTACGCCATGCCGGTGATGATGGACTACATGCGCGGCAAATTCGGCAGCGACGCCGTCATCGTCTCGCCCGACGCGGGCGGCGTGGAGCGCGCGCGTGCTTTCTCCAAGCGCCTCGACGCCAGCTTGGCGATCATCGACAAGCGCCGCCCGGCTCCCAACGTGGCCGAGCTGGTGAACATCATCGGCGACGTGAAAGATCGCGACGCCATCGTCATCGACGACATGGTGGACACCGCGGGAACGCTGTGCGCGGCCGCGGAAGGACTGACCAAGAAGGGCGCGCGCGGGGTTTACGCCTGCATCACGCACGGTCTTCTTTCTGGGCCGGCGCTCGATCGCATCCACAAGAGCACGATCAAAGAGCTCATCATCACCGATTCCATTCCACCTCGCCCCGAGGTGAAGGCTTCGCCCAAGGTACGCGTCCTTTCCGTGGCGCACCTGCTTGGCGAAGCCGTCAAACGCATTCACATGGGAGATTCGCTAAGCTCCCTCTTCATCTGAACGATCTG
>CAZTTW010000544.1:0-4045 GCA_964616265.1 uncultured Myxococcales bacterium
CATCAGTCCCAGTGCTTCCCAGCAGACGAGACAGCGTTTCTGCCTGCAGCTCCCATTTATCGGACAGTTCCCGGCGGGCCACCGCGAGTGTAGACGCAGGCCGACGACAGCAACTGGCATCAGTCCAACTGGTTCCCAGCAAAAACGACAGCGCTTCTGCCGTCCCTTCCATTTGCTCATGGTCGGCGGGCCGCTCCGATTCATGCATGAGCACGAGACAGCGGCGCAGCTCTCCGAGTGCTTGGCGAGTCGGCTCGGCTGCTTGGTCGCCCTCGGGAGCAGCCAGCGCCTTGTCCAAGGCCTGCATTGCGCGCCGCAGTCCAGAGCCCACTGCGGGCGACGTTCCTCGCCGACGCAAGAGCGGCACCAGAGCTTTGCTGGCGGAACGTATCTGGTCTTTGGACATCGAGACCTATTGCGATTGTACAGCGACCTTGCCGGCACGTCTTAGTTTGCCGATCGGGCAAACATCAACGCTATTGGCCAGCTTCGTGCCCCCAATCTTTCGGCTATAGTTTGTTCTTCGGGAAGGCAGCTCGTGAAGACATTTCAGGACCTCATTGGGCAATTCGCCCGGCTCGAATTTCGCCGCTTCGGCAGCCCTGGCGCTTTTTTGGCCGAGCCAGGCACGGCTGACGATGCGCCGGCCGTGCTCTTGCTGGGGCCGGAAATCCCCGAAGGTGCGCGGGAAGGCGACACCGTCGACGTCTTCATCGCGCTCGATTCGGAGGGTAGGCCGCTCGCTACGACCAAGACGCCTAAGCTGGCGCTGGACGAAGTCGCCTTCTTGCGCGTCACCGCATGCACCGAGTTCGGCGCTTTCGTCGACTGGGGCTTGCCCAAGGAATTGCTGGTGCCGTTCGCCGAACAGACCAGGGATGTGCGCGCGGGCGAGGTTCATCCTATCGGTCTTTACGTCGACAACAGCGGGCGTCTCGCGGGCACCATGCGTATTACGGAGATGCTGGGGCGGCGCAAGCAGGGATTCACGCGCGGCGAGTGGGTCGAAGGCGAAGCGTGGCGCCAGGATCCCGAGCTTGGCCTGTTCGTTATCATCGAGCGCAGCTTCGTCGGGCTGGTGCCGAGGCGCGAGCCGCACGGGCTTGCCCGCGGAGAGGCGGCGCGCTTTCGCGTCGCGCACGTACACCCCGACGGAAAAATCGAGCTCTCGCTGCGTGGCCACGCGCACGAAGAGATGGCCAGCGACGGCGAGAAAGTCTTGCAGGTACTGAGGCGCACGGATGCGCCCAGGGTTGGCGACGGCTCCGAGCCCGAGCAGATCCGCGCCTTGTTCGGCCTCAGCAAGAAAGCGTTCAAGCGCGCCGTGGGCGGCTTGCTCAAACAGCGGCTTGTCCGCATCGACGAGCAAGGCTTCGTGCGCCCGGCGCCACCGCAATAGGTGGGCCGACGCTATTCGTGGTGGGGCCGCGAAACGTCGATGCCCACCAGGCGCATGAGATCGAGCGCGTTTCGGCGCGTGACGACGCCGGGATGCAGGCGATAGTCGAACACCAGTCGCTCGCCCTCGAGCGTATCTTGGAAATGAACGTTGCTGCCCGCGCTGTCCGGCCGGTCGGCGAGCTCGCTCAAGGACAGGTCGTGCGTGGTGACCAGGCCGATGGCGCCGCGATCGAGCAGCGAGCGAATGACCGCTTCGGCGCCTTCGCGGCGATCCTGCGAATTCGTGCCGTTCAGAATCTCGTCGAGCAGAAAGAGCACCGGCGGGGTCTGCGCGGCCATCGAGAGAATGGTGTGCAGGCGCTTGATCTCGGCAAAGAAGCGCGAGACGCCGGCTTCCAGCGAATCCTGAGCGCGCAGCGAAGCGCCGATATGAAGGGGTGTCAAGGTCAGGACCGTCGCGCAGACGGGGGCGCCGGCTTGGGCCAACACGGCGTTCACTCCGATGGAGCGCAAGAGTGTGCTTTTGCCGGACATGTTCGAACCCGTCACCACCAACAGGCGGCATTGTGCATCCAGCCGCACGTCGTTCGCGACGCGCGTGCTGGCGGGAATCAGAGGATGGCCGAGGCTCTGGGCGACGAACATGGGCTCTGCCTTTTCGACGACCTCGGGAAAGGCATAGTCCGGGTGCTCGAACGTGAAGGTCGCTAGGGACGCCAGCGCTTCCATCTCGGCGATGGCGGAAAGCCAGCGCAGGGCCGCCGCGGCATGCCGCGCGCGCCACGCCTCGACGGCGAAGCTCAGTTGCTCGGGTAGAAGTAATACGACTGCAGGGATGGCAAAAAGCTGGTTGCGTCGGGATTCGAGCCAGTTCACCAGGCGCTCGAGCCGGGCGATGGTGCGGCTGGCTGGCTGCCCAGCGTCGCTGAGCGACCTCACCGTCTCGGCGAGGCGCGCATCGGTGAATTTCTCGCTTGCAAGGCGCTCGGCTACGGCGGAGATGACCCGTAATTCATACGCTCGACGAAAGACCTGCGCCTCGACCGACTTGGTCAGTCGGCGGTAGCGCTGCGCCCACAGGCGTTGCACCAGCACGATGCCCACGGCAAGTGGTATGACTTCCGGATTGGCGAACGCGTACAGCACGACCAGGCCGCACATCCCGACAATAGCCGTGAGGATGCGCTGCCACGTCGCAACCGGCGTGGCTTTCCCTGACAGCCAGTCTTCCAGAGCATCTTGCCGAACCTGCTCGCGCAGCGTCCCGCCGCTGAGCCAAAGGTCGCGGCGGAGCGACAAGTTCGTACGAAGCTCGGCCACTGCTCGCTGTCGGGCTTGGATGGCATCGACCGGCGAGGCTTGCATCAACCACTTCGCCAGCCGCGACTGTCCGGATGCGGTCCTCGCCATGCACAGATGTGCGAAGATCGAACCTGGCCCGAAGATATCCAGGTCGAGTGCAAAGGGATGCGCCGGATTGGCAAAGCGCTGTCCGTCGGGCGCGTCCTTCACGGCTAGCCCTTGAACGCGGGCCGCACCGTCTTCGTAGTAACGGACGCGTGCTTCTGCGCGCTTGCTTCGTTGCTCGACCACGGCGATGGCGACCGTGAGCGCGACGAAGACCAGCACGCTGGTCCCTGCCGGCAGACCGAAGTGCCCGCCGTGCGAGCATGCCTGCCCCGCAAGCACGACGGCGAGCACCAGGTCGGCAATGCGCACGCGCACTAGCCACGTCAGCCACCGCTGCTTGCGCGCGCGCTGCGCACGTTCGTCATCAAGACAGCGCGCGTAGGTCGCGCCGGGATCGCGGGGGTTATTCATGCTCGTCAAACGGCGGCTCGATACCGGCCGCCCATGGTTTGTTTCTAACACGACCGCGCGGCCGGTCGGGACGTGGCTACGCCTCCGGCCAGAGCAGCTTCAGGTCGATCTCGATGGCGTCGCAGGGAACCGCGCGCACCTTTGTGTCGCTCGCGAAGGTCGTGAGCAGAGCCCAGCGCGAGCCTTCGAGCGCTAGGATCTCGAGGGTACGCGACAGCGGATTGACGAGCCAGGCGTGCGCCATCGGACCGCCGGTTCCAAATCCGAAGGGGCCACCGACCACGACACCTAGCGCCGGATGGGACCAGCGACGATATTGCATTTATGCGCAATATTGTATATATCTAGAGGGTGCCAGCTGCAGCCGCCTCCGCGCGTGCCGATCTCTTTCGCCTCTTGGGCGACGAGGATCGGCTCCGTCTGCTCGCACTGTGCGACGCCGAGGAGCTGACCGTGGGCGAGCTGGCGGTGCTCTTGGGCGAGAGCCAGCCGCAGGTGACGCGCAAAACGCAGCCTCTACGTGACGCCGGCCTCTTGCACGAGCGGCGGGATGGCACGCGCATTTTGCTGCGGGCCGAGGAGCATCGCGATCCCGTGGTTGCTGCTGCGCTCGAGGCCGGTCGGTCGCTGTGCCTGGCCGAAGGACAGTTGGCCAAGGTACCCGCCATTGTCGCCCAACGGGAGGAGACGTCGCGCCGGCTCTTTGCGGACGCACACGCGCAGTCGGTCTCGCCCACGCTCGTCAACGACGAGGCGCTGCGCGCCCTGGTGCCCTTCCTGTCGCTGCTGGCGCCCATGCTTCCTGGCCATGCCTTGGCGGTGG
>CAZTTW010000545.1:0-4044 GCA_964616265.1 uncultured Myxococcales bacterium
GGCTTGGCGAGGTGCCGGAAAAGAACCGGCGTGCTTTGTACACCGAGCTTGCTGAGAGTGGGATTCCAGCATGGCTTGTCTGCTACACGCCAAGCGAGGACACGTTTGCTCGTGTTCTGGATCCAGTGAGGCTTGCCCACGATTTGCCAGGCATGCGCTGGTTCGATCTCGATGCGCGCAGAGAAGCCTCGGATTCTGTAGAAGGCAGCGGCAACACCAGTCGTTTGCTCCTGCGGGTGATTGTTGCCGAGCACGATCCCTCGACGTCTCAAGACCTGGCCGCGCTAGGTGAGCGGGTTACCATTGCCCGCCTTGCTCCGTACGATTTGTGTTTCCCCGTCGGCGAAGCTCGAGCCGATGCCGGTTGGGAACGCAAAACAGAGCTTCGCGATCTCATCGAGCGCAAGCAAGGCCTGGCGCTTTGGCGAATATGCGCTGAGCGGCTGAAAGAGATCGGCGAGGGCATCTGGCAGGCATCGGTCCTACGCTGGACGCTTTGCGTACTTGAAAACCAGCGTCCCGACCAGATGCTGCTGGAAGCGCTCATCGGCGCACTTGCCTCCGGCACGTACGCATCCCCCGTCACAGTGGCCGCGGCGCCAACTTTGCCCACGACTTCCAGGTCCGCGCCGCTCGCGGCGGATCTGCAAAGCCATGTCGTGTTGCTCTTGCGCGCGCAGATCGAGCTGCTCACTCCAGAAGACCACGATTTCCTGTGGCCGGGACGGCTGCACGCAGCGGCGACGTCACTAAGCCGGGTCTTCAGTGCCGTTGGCGCGGTGGATCTAGCGGAAAAGGTAGCACCGGCCGTGGAGGCCGATCTGCTGGCCCATGCGGCGGTGCAGCTTGTGAAGCTCGCCCAGGAAGGACTAGCGCGCTGGCAGGCTAAACCGGTCGAGGTCGCGAAGCCTGCGAGCGCTGAACCGGAGCATCCCGCGGCGCCACCCGCGCCGGCTGCACCCCGCAACGACGAGATCGAGCGCCAGGCCTTGCGCTTGCTCAAGGTGGATCCTGCTCGCATCGACGCCCTCTTGGGCTTGGTCGGCGAACTGGTGGTAGCTAAGAACTCGCTGCCTTTCCTCGCCCGGCGGGCCGAGGAGGAATTCGGTTCCCGCCAGCTCGCACGAGAGATCAAAGATCGCTATGCGGTGGTCAATCGGATTGCCGAGGAACTTCAAGGCGCTGTCATGCGGGTGCGCATGATGCCTCTCGCCCAGGTGTTCCGGCGCTTTCCGCGGCTGGTGCGAGATCTCTCCGCCAAACTTGGCAAGTCGATCCGACTGGAGATCATCGGCGAGGAGACCGAGGCGGACAAGGGTATCGTCGAGGAGCTCTTCGATCCATTGGTGCACTTGTTCCGCAACAGTATCGACCACGGCATCGAGCTGCCGGACGACCGCGAGGCTATCGGCAAAGCGCGCGAGGGCGTGATTCGCCTGAGCGCACAGCACGCGGACGATCACGTCATCATCGAGTTGCGCGACGACGGTCAGGGAATCGATGTCGAGCGCGTGCGCCAGAAAGCAGCGGAGAAGGGCCTCGCCCGTCTGGAGGATCTAAAGCAGCGCAGCGACGAGGACATCATCCAGTTGATCTTTGCGCCCGGGTTCTCCACCGTCGACAATGTCTCGGAGCTGTCCGGGCGAGGCGTGGGAATGGATGTGGTTCGCACCATGGTGACCCGGGCCGGCGGGACCATCACGGTGACGAACAAGCGCAAAGAGGGCACCGCCACGCGCATCACCTTGCCCGTCACGATGGCCGTGAGCCGCGTGATGATTCTCGAGGCTGGAGGCACCGAGGTCGGGATTCCCTTCGCCAGCATCACGGAAACGGTGCGTGTGCAGGACAGCGACCTGAAACACGTAGGACAGGGGAGGGCCATCGTGCTGCGGGGACGGATGGTTCCTGTGTGGAATTTGGCCGAGGTGCTCGCCCTGCCCAAGTCGGAAGCTCGGGCAGAGGATGGCGTTGCGATCCTGGTGATGCGGGCCGGAGGCCACGAGTTGGGGTTAGCGGTCGAGGGTTTTCAGGACACTGTAGACGTGATTACCAAGCCCCTGGCCGGCGTGCTCGGCCAACTGGAGCTGTTTTCAGGCACGGCGATGCTGGGCGACGGCCGCGTCTTGCTCGTGCTCGATCCCAAGGAAATCGTAAGATGTCTTTGACGTTTGCCCTTCAAGGAACTTAGCTATGGCTGAGTTTTTCCGTGACCTGGTGCGAATACCACCGCCGGTCCCGCCGGAGCGCCAGCGTGAACTGGACGACTTTCGGGCTGCCTTCGATCACCTGTTTTGTGAGGTGGCTGCCTTCCTGGGGGAGTTTGGCAGCGATGTCGACCTGTTGCTTTCGTATATCGAAGCGTACGTCACTGAAGATCGGGAGCGCCTGGTCGCCAGCGTGGTCCAGGGAAGCCGCGAAGTGGCCTCGTCTTATCGCGAGGGTGCAACTTCGTTCATGCGTCTTACGGAAGGCTTCATCGTACACACCGAAACGCTCATGCAATCCATCGCGCGCATGGCGAGCACGCTACGCCAGATGGGCGAAATCAGTGGGCGTATGCGTCTTGTAGGCTTCAACGCCCTCACCGCGGCGGCACACTTGGGTAACGAGGGCGCGGCCATGGGCGTGCTAGCGCAGAATCTCACCGTCCTGGCGCAGGCCGATGGAGTCGTGGCCACACGTATCGGCAAGCTTGCCGACGCTCTGGGTGAGCGTATTCAAGATGTGGCCCAGACTCGATCGCGCATGGAGGCCTTGGCACATGAGGGCTTGGAACACAGCGATCTCCCCATGGACGAGCTTGACTCGACGGTCGACGCCATCGTCGGCGAATTGGTAGCTGTCGCCGAAACAGCGAGACGCTTGCGCTCGACCATGGGCAGCCTGATGGTGGGGCTTCAGCGCGAAGATTTCTTGCGCCAGGGGACCGACCACGTTCGACTGGTCCTGGATGTTCTCCACCAGGAACACAGCCTGCTACCCGATTCTATCGATCTCACAAACGAGTCTCAGCGTGAATGTGCTCGAACGTACCTGATATTCCAGGAGCGCGCCGCGACCCTGGCCGCGGCCCTGCTCGGCGACGCTCAATCAGAGCTTGCGGCCCTCGTCGACGACACCTACGCCGGCATTGACGGCATGGTTGAGGCATTGCAGCTGCTGACGGGCGTACGCGAGAAAGTGAATGACGGAATTCGCTGCAAGTTGCGCCAGCCAGCCGCCGTATTCGAGCAACTCGGGAACTCTCTCGAAGAACAAGTGAAGGAATCGTCGCATTTTCGGGAGGTGGTTCAAAATGTGGCGACGCTGGCCGACAGGCTACCTTCCGAGTTCGCCAGCCTGTACGAGATTCGCATTCAGCTCAGGGCCGTGCGCATTCTCATGCGCACGGAGATCGCCCGGTCTAGCGCCGCGTCTGGCACGGCCTCGATCGTGGCGGACATAGGAAAGGGTGAAAATGAGCTAGGCGTCTTTCTAGACGTCAACCGCCAGGAAGCGACGCAGCTGGGCGCGGCACAGCGGTCACTGACGGATGTCTCTGATCGCGTGCATCGGCAGTGCGAAAGGCTTGCTTCATTGCAAGGCCGACTACGCAGGTGCCCCGAGGAGATCCTGGCCGCCGGTGCCGAGTTCGGTCGGAGATTCGAAAAAGTGGCGCGAACGAGCGAAGGCATGCGTAATACCTTGCGCGTCGCTGGGGAAAGCGTGGCCAGCCATCGAGAGCGCTTGCACTTCCTTTCCGAGTTGCGGCAACTGTGCGAACAGTTGGCGCTTTCGGCCGCACAACTGCGGGTCGAGCTGTTCGGTGCGGAGACCCACGGTTGCCAGCCTTCTGGCCGTTTGTCGGAAATCATCGACCACTTCACGATCTTTTCGCACAAGCAAATGGGCGGTGATGTGACTGGTGTGGGCGTGGCTGAAGGTGACGCCGAAGGTACGCTCACCCTCTTCTAAGCGGGAGAATATGTCTACAGCAGGAGCCGGCACAGATCGAAGCGCGATTCCGCACCAACCTTGGCAAGAATACGTCGCTGATGGTAC
>CAZTTW010000546.1:0-4038 GCA_964616265.1 uncultured Myxococcales bacterium
CGACCAGGATTAGAATCGCGATACACGCTTGGATGATGATGTAGCTGAATTTGTGGGGTGCTACGACGGACTTGGCAGAAGAGTGGTACTGGAACGCGGAGATTTGCTTGGTTGCGTCGGAGGGATCCGGAACCGTGTTGTACGAACCTTCGGGCGCGTACGAGACCTTGAACATCTGATCGGAGCCATCGGGATTCTTGGCGTAGACGAAGTTGCCCTCGGGATCCTTGACCGGCTGGCCCTTGTCGTCCATGGCGATGACCTTGTTGATGGCGTTGCCGTTGGGATCCAGCGTGTAACCGACCGAACCTTCGGTGTGGTTCATGCGATAGCCGATGGCGATAGCCGAGAACACCAACAGAGCCGCGATCTGAATGACGTTGATTGCCGTATTGACGGCGGTGGTACCCGTGACACCGCGGAAGGCGATGTAGGCCACGCCAAACGCGAACGCCACGCAGAATAGAATCATGAAGATCGGGCTTGGGACGGCGGCGTTAAAGATGCTCGGCCAGATTTGACCGGTCACGTAGCCCACGACCAAGGCCGTGGTACCCACCATCAGGCCCGGATAGACCCAGTAATAGAGGTGGCTGGCCCAACCGACTACGAACTTCGCCACGCGGGCGTAGCGGAATGCCTTGCTCTTGGAAAGGAAGGCTTGTTCGGCGAAGAAGTAGGACGAGCCGGCGCCGGGATACAGCTTCGACAGCTCAGAGTACGAAATCGCGGTGGCGAGGCACAGCAGCAGCGCCGCCAGGATACCGAACCACATTCCCGACGCCGCCATGGGTGCGCCGTACACGGACTGAATGAAAAACGTCAACCACAGAAACGCGCCGGGCGCGATCAGGGCCATTGCGTTCATCGTTAGTCCTGTGAGACCTAACGTTGCCCTCGACGGGGAAGATGCTGTGCTGTTCTCTTGTGCCATTCGCTCACCTGCTCCTTTCAGTGAACCTGAGTTCCGATCCTGCAGACTTGATGAACTCAAGTTTACGGATTGCTAATAGCGGGCGAATATCGTGGTGATTAAAGATTTGTTAAGAAGAGAGTGGGATTCTGAAATATTTGTAATGCCTGAGGCGTCCGGTAGAGACAGTGTTTTTACTGGCTTGCAACGTATCGGAAACAATTTGTCTGCCGCACGCTCTAGCTCGGAAGAGATGTAGCCTCTGGCCCACATCGAAGGACTGAGTCTTGATGCAAGACGGAACCAATGTTTCAGTTTGCAACCTGCACGCCATTTCAGACCGTACCGTGCGGAACGCAACCTCGCTTGTCGCTAGGCCTCGATTTCGCGTCGGCAGTGGCGTTGCCTTGCTGGCACGAGGCGTGCTGAATCGAGCACGATGGCTCGGCTTCCAGAACAGACCCGCGCAAAGGTGCCTGGATACAGGCCGCGCGTGCTTGTTGTCGTACGTGAGGCGCGTGTGTGTGCTTCTCTCTCTCGTTGTCTGCAGGCTCTCGACTGCGCCGTCGTGGCCACCGCGTCCGTCGAAGCCACCCTGGACGCGGTCGAGCATCGATCGTTCGATATCGCTTTCGTCGATCCCTCCGTCGAAATCGAGCTTGGTCGGGATCTTGGCGCACGCCTACTCGACGAGATGCCCGGTCTCACGCTGGTGCTGATCACGAGCTGTACGACGTTTGGAACATACCTTTCGGAGAGCCTGCGCGGCTCGTGCGATCATATTCCGGCGGCGTTTACTCCCGGGCAGGTCAAGCACATCGTCGAGCGCTTCTGCGAGCAGCGGCAGCTTCGTCTGCGGTTGGCGGAGGCCGAAGGGCTGGTGCCCGCGTTCGGGAGTCCCACGGAACTCATCGCGGAGTCGGTTGCCATGCGCGCGGCATTGGCGAGCGCCGCGAGCGTCGCCAACCGGGATGCCCTCGTTGTCCTTTGCGGAGAGCAAGGCACTGGACGCGAAACCCTGGCGCGCTTTATTCACCGGAGTAGCGCGCAGACGGCCGGGCCATTCATCGCCGCAAATCTGCTTGGTGCCTCGGACGAGGGCGTCGCGTCCGACCTGTTCGGTTCGAGCCGCAGCGGTTTGGGTGGCTTTCAAGGCAGCCATGCCGGGTTGGTCGAAGCGGCGGAGGAGGGCACGCTGTTCTTGGAGGAAATCGGCGATATCTCACCGAGCCTCGAAGCCCTCTTGCTGCGCCTCCTCCAACACAAGGATTTCGCGCGCGTGGGCGAGCTGCGGGTTCGCCATTCGAGCGCGCGAATCGTAGCGACCAGTCGGACAGACTTTCGATTCTCGACGCCGAGATTGAGTAATCGTAGCGAGAACGATCTCGAGGTTGTCCGCATTTCTGTGCCGCCGCTGCGCGACCGTCACGCCGACATCGTGCCGCTGGCGCGGATGTTCCTCGAAGGTTTTGCGAGAACCATGCGTCGGGGCGCGCTGGCATTCACGGCCGCTGCAGAGGACGTCCTGACAACCTATCGGTGGCCGGGCAACATTCCGGAACTACGAAACGTCGTCGAGCGTGCTGTCATTCTTCACCGAGCGTCGACGATTGATACGTGCGATCTACCGGAATGCATAGCGTGGAGCGCCGAGCGCGTTCCTCGGATCGGTGGAGACTTTACCGTGGACCAAATAGGGCAAGAGCATATTCGCCGGGTCACGAGCCGCGCGGAGAGCGAGGTTGCCGCCACGAGGATTCTTGGCATCAGTCGCTCGACCTTGTGGCGCAAGCGGAACGCGTCGCCGCCATTATAGGGCGGCGGCCAGCGCGTCGCCCAGCCGTGGGTATCTGAACGGGAAGCCATTTCGCTCCGCCACGCGTGGGAGCGCCCGACAGGAGGCGGTGACTACCTCGCTCATCTCGCCAAGCGCCGCGCGGAGCGCGAGCTTCGGTACGGAGAGGAACGTCGGGCGATGCAAGGCGCTTCCGAGCTCCCGAGTGAAATCCGCGTTGGTGACGGGATGGGGGGAAACTGCATTCATGGCGCCGCGGATGGTTGGCCGCTCGGCCGCGAACACCAGCATTTGGACCGCGTCCTCGATGTGAATCCACGGCATCCACTGTTTACCGTCGCCGACTTTTCCACCCACGCCCACGCGAAACGGCTTCAGCATCTGCGCCAGTGCCCCGCCGCCTTTGGCCAGAACGACACCCAATCGGGCGCATACCACGCGGACCCCAAGCTTGGTTGCGGCCATCGCAGCGTCCTCCCATTCGGCGCAAACCTCGGCCAAGAAGCCGTGACCGGCCGGCGATTCTTCGCCTAGCTCGTCGTCGCCGCGATCGCCGTAATAGCCAACGGCCGATGCGGATACCAGCACGGCCGGAGGTGTCTTCAAGGCGGCCATGCCGGCGATCAGATTGTGCGTCGACTGCACGCGGCTTTGGCGTATGCTCCGCTTCTTTTCGTCGGTCCAACGGCCGTGCGAGAGCGATTCTCCGGCCAGGTTGAACACCACTTCCGCGTCGGCGAACGCCTCGACCGGCGCTGGCTCGGCCTCGGGCACCCAACCGAGTAGCCGAGCCGAGCCGAGCTTTGCCGACGAGCCATCGGGATTTCGTGACAGCACGACGGCGTTCGGCAGAAGAGCAAGCAGATGCCTTCCGATGAAACCCGTCCCGCCGGTGAGTACCGCTTTCATGCACGCGCCTGTCCTCAAGGTTATCGCAGAGACGAGGACGGTCCATCACCTTCTGCCGCAGGTCGCGGTTAAACTGCACTACATCGGTGCCGACTACCTCGGGTTACTGCACCGCTGTTGACTGACCGCCGTTCTTTGTCACCAGCGCCGCAATTCCGGCTTGGGCGACAATGATGTCCAGTGGGGTTTGGCAGGTGTGCCAGGGCAAGGAGCCGGCCGGCAGGCTCAGCGCACGCTCCAGGCGCGGCATGAGGTAGCTCGCAACCACATCGCTTTGCTCGGCGTAGCGGCCGGAGAACACGACGCCATCGAGCATTTCGAGGGCTGCTAGGCTACTGCCCGCTGCTAGGGCCATGTGATACAGCAGATGCTCGCGTACGCGGCTGATGCGCGCGCGTTTCTCGGTCAACACTTCCCCCAG
>CAZTTW010000547.1:0-4029 GCA_964616265.1 uncultured Myxococcales bacterium
CGTTGAGCAGAAGCACCTGGTGGGTTTCGGCCAGGCCGAGCTCCCACGGACCGCCCGCGTGCTTGATGCTGGTGAGAGGCGAGGCGCCCGTGCCGCCGTCGTGGCCGCTGATGAGAATGACGTCGGCCTTGGCCTTGGCCACGCCCGCCGCGACCGTGCCCACGCCGACCTCGGCCACCAGCTTCACGCTGATGCGGGCCTTGTCGTTCGAGCACTTGAGATCGTGGATGAGTTGCGCGAGATCCTCGATCGAATAGATGTCGTGGTGAGGCGGCGGCGAAATCAAGCCGACGCCGGGCGTGCTGTGGCGGACCTTGGCGATCCAGGGATAGACCTTCTTGCCGGGCAGCTGGCCGCCCTCGCCGGGCTTCGCGCCCTGGGCCATCTTGATCTGAATTTCCGAGGCGTTCGTCAGGTAGTCGCTGGTGACGCCAAAGCGGCCCGAGGCGACCTGCTTGATGGCGCTGCGCTTGGAGTCGCCGTTTGACATCAGCTTGAAGCGTTCGGGATCTTCGCCGCCTTCGCCGGTGTTGCTGCGACCGCCGAGGCGATTCATGGCGATGGCCAGCGTCTCGTGCGCTTCTTTGCTGATCGAGCCGTACGACATGGCGCCGGTCTTGAAGCGCTTGACGATCTCGTCGACCGGCTCGACCTCGTCGATGGAGATCGGCTTGCGCGTCGACGTGAATCCCATCAGGCCGCGCAGGGTGCTGAGGTTCTTCGACTGGTCGTTGATGAGCGCCGCGAACTGCTTGTACACGTCGTAGCTCTCGGTGCGAACCGCATGCTGCAATTTCGCGATGGCTTCCGGGCCGAACAGGTGGTTCTCGCCATCGCTGCGGAAGCGGTACTCGCCACCCGGCTCGAGGCCGGGACGACGAACCGGTCGGCTGGGATAACCCTTGGAGTGGCGGCGGCGGGCTTCCTCGGCAATGACGTCGAGGCCAACGCCACCGATGCGCGACGCGGTTCCCGCGAAATAGTGGTCGACAATATCCTTATGGAGCCCGATGGCCTCGAAGACCTGGGCGCCGTGGTAGCTCTGCACGGTCGAGATGCCCATCTTCGAGATGACCTTGACCACGCCCTTGACCACCGAGCTGATGTAGTTCTTGCGGGCCTTGTCGGCCTTCACTTTGATGAGGCCGTCGCGAACCATCTCGTCGACGGTTTCCAGCGCCAGGTACGGATCGATGGCGCTCGCGCCGTAGCCGATGAGCAAGCAGAAGTCGTGGATTTCCCGCGGCTCGCCGCTTTCGACCACGATGCAGGTTTGGGTGCGGGTCGCTTCCCGAAGCAGGTGATGGTGCACCGCCGAGCAAGCGAGCAGGGCCGGAATGGGCGCCATCTCTTTGTTGTGCTCGCGGTCGGACAGGATGATGACCGCGCAGCCTTCGCGAACCGCTGCGGCGGCTTTGGAGCACAGCTCGTCCAGGGCTTCGCGCAGAGCTTTCTCGCCACCCGCTGCCGAAAACAACGTGGGCAAGGTGCGAGAGCGGAAGCCGCGGCTCCGCTCTCCGCCGTCGAGCAAGCGCAGCTGCTCGCTCTCTTCGTTGCACAACACCGGACCGTTCAGATCGATTTGGTGCGCTGACTCGGGCTGCGGATCGAAGAGATTGCGCTCGGGACCGATGGTGGTACCCGCCGCCATGATGAGCTCTTCCCGGATGGCATCTACGGGCGGGTTGGTCACCTGCGCGAACAGCTGCTTGAAATAGCTGAAGAGGTTGGGCGCGCGATTCGACAGCACGGCCAGCGGCGTGTCGGTGCCCATCGAGCCGATACCCTCGCCGCCGGTTTCCGCCATGGGCGTGATGATGCGAATGTCCTCGGCGGTATAGCCGAAGGTCTTCTGGCTAACCTCCAGCGCGGCGAGATCGAGGGTCGGCTTGGTTTGGCCGCGCGGAAGATCGACGAGGAAGACGCGCTCTTTCGCCAGCCATTCGGCGTACGGATGAGCGGTCGCAATCTTCTCTTTGATTTCCTCGTCGGCGATGAGGCGCTTTTCCGAGGTATCGACCAAGAACATACGGCCCGGCTGGATGCGCCCCTTGAAGGCGACTTCAGGCGCCGGAATGTCGAGCACGCCGGTTTCGGAGGCCATGACGACCATGCCGTCCTTGGTGACCGTGTAGCGCAGCGGACGTAGGCCGTTGCGGTCGAGCACGCAGCCGATGCGAATACCATCGCTGAATGCTATTGCCGCCGGACCATCCCACGGCTCCATGAGACACGCGTGGTACTCGTAGAAGGCGCGTTTCTCCGGGCTCATGGTCTTGTGCTTGTGCCACGGCTCGGGAACCATCATCATCATGGCGTGCGGCAGAGATCGGCCGCCCATGACCAGCGTTTCGAGAACGTTGTCCAGCATGGCCGAGTCGCTGCCCGACTGATCGACGACCGGATGCAAGTGGGCAATGTCGTCGCCGAAAAGGGGCGATGCCAGCATGCTCTCGCGGGCTCCCATCCAGTTGACGTTGCCGCGCAGAGTGTTGATTTCACCGTTGTGCGCGACCATGCGGTAGGGATGGGCGCGGGACCAGCTGGGAAAGGTGTTGGTCGAGAAACGCGAGTGGACCAACGCCAGCGCCGACACCACGGTCAGCTCGGACAGATCCGGGAAATACGAATCGAGCTGCTCGGCGGTGAGCATGCCCTTGTACACCACGGTGCGAGCCGACAGGCTGCAGATGTAGAAAAGATCCTTGTTCGGAACGTCGCTGGCGCGAACCAGCTTCTCGGCCGCGCGGCGAACCAAGCAGAGCTTGCGCTCGAACGCCTGGGTGTCCGTGATGGCGGCGTTGCGCCCCACGAATACCTGGCGAATGAGTGGCTGGGATGCCAGCGCGCTCTTGCCGAGCCCAATGGGATTGACGGGCACGTCGCGCCAGCCGAGCAGGGTCTGTCCAAGCTGGGTAACCGCCTGTTCGAAGATCTGTTCGCAGCGCCGGGCGTCATCTTCCTCCTGCGGGAGAAAGACCATGCCTACGCCGTACTCCTCGGCGGGCGGCAACGATATTCCGAGAGAATCGGTTACGTTGCGCAGAAACGCGTCCGGAATCTGAAGCAAGATTCCCGCGCCGTCCCCGGTATTTTCTTCACAGCCACAGGCGCCTCGATGGGCCAGGTTTTCAAGTACTTGAATACCGTTACGGACGATTCGATTCGACTTCCGGCCCTCGACATCGACGACCAGGCCGACGCCGCAGGCATCGCGCTCTTGACTCGGGTGGTAAAGCCCCTGCGCCTGGGGAGACGTCGTGCGGGCCCAATTACTTCTCGGTGTGTCCTTCTTGTTCATCGGTTTTGATCGCTCAGGCAGCTCTTTTGCAAAGCTCTCTATATACCTGGTGAGAACCTACCCTCCGAGGCAAATCTGGGCAATCTGCGCCCAAACCGACGGACGATTGTTCTCGGGGTAGACACTAAATAGAAACATTTGAGAAACATACGTCCGAAGGAAAGCCAGCAACGAAACATCGGAAGCATCGCTCACCCTTAAAATGCTGTTGTCTTACCGACTGCTGAGCTATGTTTCGTAAACGATGCGTTCCCTTGTCGTCACTTCCAGGCCCCAACTCGGCGCTTCCGAACCTGACTCTCCTGCCGCAGCTCTACGCGAGCTCGGCTGTGAAGTCGTCACCGTTGGCTACGACCTCGATGATCTTCCGGACGATATCGATCACGTCCGGCCGTCCGTGGTCGTGGTCGATGCCGGCCCACACCTCGAGGTCGGCCGCGCCGTCCTCAAGCGCGCCAAACAACTGCCCACGTTGGCAGACATCCCGATCCTCTTGTGTATCGAAGTGTCGCGCTTGGCAGGTCTCGATCCCGAGCTGGGCATGGACGATTTCATCCTGTCGCCCATCGTCGGCCCCGAGCTGTACGCACGCGTTCGCCAGCTCGACTGGCGGTTGTCTTCATTCTCGGCCGCTGGTCGCATCAAGCTGGGCGATCTCGTCATCGACACGGTGGCCGTCGAAGCCACGTTCCGCGGACGTGTGCTGAAACTGCCGCGCCAAGAATTCC
>CAZTTW010000548.1:0-4028 GCA_964616265.1 uncultured Myxococcales bacterium
GACGAGCGTCGTCGAGCGCGATGCCGGCGTGCTCGGGCGCGAGGAGGTTGACCAGGGCGATCGCGCGAGCAGCGTCCTTGACCACAACGGCAAGCCCCTGGCCCGCTACGGCCTTCGCGGCAATCTCCTGGCGGGGCAAGACGGCTAACTGGCGCTCGACCTCCAGGCCGACGGCGTCCGCAACGTCTTTGCCGACCGCCACGAGGATGGGCACCGCCAAGGCATCGTGCTCGGCCTGGGCCAGAAGATCGGCAGCCACCCACGCTGGATTTGCGGTGGCGTCGGCGGCAATCACGACTTCCGTGGGTCCGGCGATCATGTCGATCCCGACGTCGCCGTAGACCATGCGCTTGGCGGCAGCGACGTAGGCGTTTCCAGGACCGACGATCTTGTCCACGCGAGGAACGCTTTCCGTCCCGTAAGCCAAGGCCGCGATCGCCTGCGCTCCTCCGACGAGGAAGACGCGATCCACGCCAGCCTCGAGCGCCGCGGCGAGCGTCTCGGGCGACGGACCTGGCGTCGTCATGAAGACTTCGGCAACACCTGCCACCTTGGCCGGCACTGCGGTCATAAGCACGGTCGACGGGTAGCGGGCGGTACCGCCGGGAACGTAAATGCCGACGCGGCGAAGCGGTGAAAAGCGGCACGCAAGTCGGATGCCCGGCTCGACGTTTTCGTAGGATTCGTAGCGCTCGCGCTGATGGTAGTCGCGAATACGCTTCGCTGCTTCAGCAAGAGCCGCGCGCACCGTCGGTGCGACTCGCGCGGCCGCCAATTCCCAGTCGGCACGCGGCAGCTCGATCGGGGAAAGGACGCGTCCTTCGAAGCGATGGGTGAGCTCGCGCAACGCCTCGTCACCCCGCCGTCGCACGTCCGCCAAAATGGTGCGGGCGCCGGCTTCGACGGCTTCGGGCAAAGCAGCGGAGCGTCCGGCAAGAACCTTGAGCTTGAGCTCGAAGTCCGGCTCGCCCTCGATGATCGTACGCAACATTCGCGAACACTACCGCCGGCGCGCCACAGATGCCAGATGCGCCAGACTGCCGCTTTATCGGTCGTACACCTTCACGGCAAAGCGGCGCAAGAAGTGCTTCTTACTTGGCCGCCTATTGGGCGGTCTTGGCGGCCCGACGCTCGGCGCGGTATTGCCTGATCTTGGCCTTGGGCAAATCCTTGTGCTTGGCGCAGACCATGCCGTAAACCGGCGCAGCCACGCCCGTGCAAACCGGAACGGGACAGAATTGCTTGGGGCGAGAGTGGCCGGACGTCGTAGCGGCGCGAGCAGCAGCGCGCACCGGACGACCACGACGAGCAGTGACGATGTCGCCGGCGAAGGCGACGGAAACAGCGTCTTGAAGGCGGCGGATGTTGTCCGCCTCGATAGCGGCGACGACCTGACCTACGAACCCTTCAACCAATTACCGAATGTTTGATTCCATTTGACTGTTCTCTTGCGAAAATGGCGACCAATGATGCCCCATCAGTGACAAAAGTAAAGAAGCTTTTCGTCTTGCAGTTGGGGTTCGGGCAATTGAATTGAATGGTGGTCCAGTCAACTGAGATCCCCGACTCGCGAATGCGGAGCATGAGAGCCAATGGATGGATACTGAATACGCTTGACGTTGGTCGAAACACGGAAAATCATCGGCGCGTCATGGCCAAGTGGCTGGGTGAACCTAGAGGCGGAACTGTTACGTCACTGTCATTGAACGAGGTGAATCGACTGTTGCGTCGATACTCCGATATCGGCCTCGCGGGCATTGTCGTGCTCATCGTAGCCATGTTTGTTGTCCCGCTGCCAGCGTTCATTCTCGACTTCCTCATAGCGCTCAATATTGCTGCGGCGGTTGTTGTCCTGCTGGTTGGTCTTCACGTCAGCGACGCTCTCAAGATTGCGACCTTTCCAAGCCTGTTGCTGCTGACCACACTTTTTCGCGTGGCCTTGGAAGTGTCTGCCACGCGACTGATTTTACTGAAGGCAAATGCCGGTCATGTCATTCACGCGTTCGGCAGCTTCGTGGCCGGCGGCAATTTGGTCGTCGGCGCTGTCGTGTTCATCATTCTCACGACCGTTCAGCTCCTGGTCGTCGCCAAAGGTGCCTCCCGCGTAGCCGAGGTCGGCGCGCGCTTCACGCTCGACGCCATGCCAGGACGACAGCTCGCCATCGACGCCGACGTACGCGCCGGTCACATCGACGCCGAAGAAGCACGGCGTTTGCGCAATCATCTCACGCGCGAATCGCAATTCTTTGGCGCCATGGACGGAGCCATGAAATTCGTCAAAGGCGACGCCGTTGCCGGCATCGTGGTGCTGCTCACCAATCTGATTGGCGGCCTGCTCGTGGGCGTCGTGATGAAGGGTATGGACAGTGGGGCGGCCCTGCGGACCTATTCGCTCCTCACCATTGGCGAAGGATTGGTGGCCGAGCTGCCGGCTTTGATTCTGTCTACGGCGGCGGGAATTGTGGTCACCCGCGTCTCTCCCGAAGAGGACGACTGGCATCTCGGAAGTGATATTACCAGCCAGATTGTCGCCCAGCCCAAGGCACTGGCAATTGCGGCTGGACTCTTCGGTCTGCTTGCCGTCGTACCCGGCCTGCCAGCAATTCCATTCCTCGTCTTGGCTCTCGTGCTCGGATCCCTGGCGTACTACCTACTTGTCCGCGAGCCGATGCGTCCGCGCCGCGAAGGCAGTCGATCGGTACCGTCCACGCCGCTGGCATCCGTCCCAGCACCCTTGTTGATTCCACTTTCCGTTCATCTGTCGCCCAATCTCGATCGAGCGGACAGTCGCGCTCAGCTGACGACGGAGCTGCTACCGGCGCTGCGAGAGAGCTTCTTCGATGAAACCGGCATCGTCCTTCCACCGGTCGTATTCCGCGTGGAGGCTGCGCTTGCCAAAGGCACCTGCGTCTGTTGTCTGCACGAGATACCGGTGCGCACCTTTACGCTTCCCGCCGAAGTCCCGACCGCGCAAGCGATTGCCGACGAGCTTCTGCGCTGCTTGCGCACCGACGCCTATCGCCTGGTGGGCGTCGAAGAAACGCAAACGTTGCTTGGTGATCTCGAGCGGACTCACCCGCACTTGGTCCGCGCCGTCGTGCCGAACGTAGTGTCCGCGGTCGTGCTGGCCGATATCCTTGCGGAGCTCGCCCACGAAGGGATTTCGCTGCGCTATTTGGCCGACGTTCTGACGGCGCTGGCGAGATACGACAGTAGCAATCGAAGCACCGACGTTCTCGCCGAAGAGGTCCGCGTGGCACTCGGCAGGGCAATCACGCACAAACACAGCCGCTCCGACGGCACGGTCGGCGTCTATTACTTGGATCCCATGATTGAAGAGGCCGTGCGCGACGCCATTGCCCGCGAAGGATCCGGCAAGGCGCATCTGGCGCTGGAGCCGGACTTGGCCAACGACATCGTTCAGGCAACTGCCGCCGCTGTATCGGGCGCCACGTGTCCGGTCATTCTCACGACGCGAGAAATCCGCCGACACCTGCGCGATCTCTTACAGTCGGCGTCTCTGCCTGTCGCCGTGCTGGCTCATCAGGAGCTCTCGGCCGAGGCCAAACTACAGACCTTAGGTCATATCACCATTGGCGGCACTACGAATCCCTAGGCAAGTCCTTGTGAATGAAGTGGCGTCCCTCGGGACTGTAGTCAGTCGTGCACTGCCCATGTCCGTAAAGCAACCATCGGTAGGTCAGTAGGCCCTCGACGCCCACTGGGCCGCGTGCATGCAGCTTGTCGGTGCTGATGCCGACTTCGGCGCCAAGGCCGAAGCGATAGCCGTCGGAGAAGCGTGTGCTCGTATTGTGGAAGACACACGCCGAGTCGACCTCCGTAAGGAAACGACTCGCGGCTTGGCCATCTTCGGCCATGATCGCATCGGTGTGCCCCGAGCCGTGACGCTCGATATGGCCGAGCGCCTCGTCCATGCCGCCAACCTGGCGAATCGACAGAATGAGCTCGCCGTACTCGGTATCCCAGTCGGCGTCGACCGCTGCTTTCATGGCCGGATGGCGCTTGCG
>CAZTTW010000549.1:0-4009 GCA_964616265.1 uncultured Myxococcales bacterium
TTCGGAAGCCGTCGGCGAACGCAGTGGGGTCATTTCCGTCACCGTGGGACTCAGCCACTGCGAATCGGACTATCTGGAAGGTTGTCTCGGTGCCGACCGCATGACCCCCGGCGACTACGTCTATCTCGAGGTCGCCGACACCGGCCGTGGGATGGACAAGCCCACCATGGACCGCATTTTCGATCCGTTTTTCTCGACCAAGTTTACCGGTCGGGGGCTGGGGCTTGCCGCCGTTCTCGGCATCATGCGTGGCCACCACGGCGCCATCAAGGTCTACAGCGAGCTTGAGCGAGGCACGACGTTCAAGTTGCTGTTTCCCGCGAGCGACGGCGTGAGCAAGTCCAAGCCCAACCAGGACTCGGTAAACGGCTATCGTGCGTCCGGAAAGATCCTGCTTGCCGACGACGAGGAAACCATTCGCAGCCTGGGGCGGCGCATGTTGCAGCGGGCGGGATTCGAAGTCGTCGTGGCTGCCGATGGTCGCGAAGCGATCGACAGATTTTCCCGCGAGAAGGACAGCATCGATCTCGTCATTCTGGATTTGACCATGCCTCACGCGGACGGCGAAGCCTGCTACCGGGAGATGCGTCGCCAGCAGCCGGACGTGATGGTCATCCTCAGCTCGGGATACAACGAGCAGGACATTGTGAATCGCTTCGCAGGCAAGGGCCTGGCCGGGTTCGTGCAGAAGCCGTACACCACCGACGATCTGTTGGCCAAGGTGCGCAAGGCCTTCGAGAGTCGCAAGGCCTAGGAGCCTTGTATCTTACGGGGGACTGGCTCGCTCTCGCTCGCAGTCCACCGGTGCCCCCTCGCTTCGCCCAGCAAAGCTGGGCGAAGCTCGCCCCCAAAGGCGAAGGAGCGCTCGCTGCGCTCGGCCATCCCCGCTGCGCGGTGCGAGGTGTTTCAGGTCAGAGCCCTGACTTCTGCTCGTCGAGCGCCCGGCTCAGGGTCGCGGTGACGTCTTCGAAGAGGCTCGACGGATCGGGTCGGCCAGCCTTTTCCTCGTCGGCGATAGCGGCGCGGATCGTTGCCACGAGACGCGTCTTCATTACCGCGCCTGCCTCGGCGGAGAGCAGTTTTTGGCTCTCCAGCCAGGTGGCAAAGCGGAGCAGCGGATCGCGGGCTTGCCACGCCGTAGTCTCGCGTTCGTCGCGGTAGTGGGTCGGATCGTCAGCGCTCGAGTGCGCGCCTAGTCGGTACGTCACCGCCTCGATGAACGTTGGTCCGTCGCCGGCGCGGGCTTTGTCGACGGCCGTCTTGATCGCCCCGTACAAGGCGAGCACGTCGTTGCCATCGACGCGCAACGAAGGCACGCCGTAGGCAAGCCCCTTCACCGCCAGGGTTTCCGACTGGGTCTGCGCCGTCACTTTGGTCGAGATGGCCCACTGATTGTTCTGGCAGACCAGCACGACGGGCGCCCGGTAAACGCCGGCGAAATTGAGACCGGCGTGAAAGTCGTCTTCGCTGGTAGCACCGTCGCCGAAGTAGCACAGCGCAACCGTGTCCTCCTTGCAGATTCTTGCCGCCATGGCGATGCCGACGGCGTGCGGGATCTGCGAGGCCACCGAGGACGAGGTGCTGACGTGGCGGATTTCCGCCAAGCAGGGATGGCACGGCATTTGTCGGCCGAGCTGCACGTCGCGCGAGGTCCCGAGAATCTGCGCCACGTAAGTCCCGAGCGGCATCCCGCGGTACACGGCCGCCGCGCCCTCACGCAAGCCTTGCACGAAGTAGTCCGTCTTTCGGATGGCTTCGGCGCCCGCGATAGCGCCGGCTTCCTGGCCACGCGCCTCGAAGTAGTGGCCGATGCGCCCTTGGCGCTGCAGCGGCAGCAGTTGCTCGTCGAGCAGCCGGGACATCAGCATCCCTTCGTACATCCGCACGAGCGCCTCGGGAGCGAGCGCGGGAATCTTGCTCGCGTCCGCGCGCCCCTCCTCGTCGAGCACGCGAACCAGTCCCGTGGCTCGCGCGTAGTCTTCGTCAGACCACACTTCCATCGTCGGAGCTAGGCATTGCCCCGAGCGTTTCTTGCCGCCTGCCTGTGCTTGCGCCATGGCCAAAGAGTGGGACTAAGTTTGGTCGAGAAAGATGAGGCCGGGCGTCTCCAGGGACGCCTTCAGCTCGGCCACGAACGTGGCAGCGTCGTAGCCGTCGACCAAGCGGTGATCCACCGACAACGACAGGTTCATCATGTCGCGGACGACGATTTTGTCTTCGACCACGACGGGCCGTTTGGTGATCTTGTGGATGGCAAGAATGGCGACCTCGGGATAGTTCACGATGGGCGTCGCGACGATGCCGCCCAGCGTGCCCAGGCTCGTGATGGTGAAGGTCGAGCCGCCTAGATCGCGCGGTGAAACGCGTCCGTTCTTGGCCGCGACGCCCAAGCGATCCACCTCGCGCGCCAGATCCAGCAGCGGGCGGCGGTCGGCGTGGCGAATGACCGGCACCATCAAGCCCTCCGGCGTCTGCGCGGCGATGCCGATGTGGTACTCGCGGCGTTGGACGATTTCACCTGCCGGCTCGTCGAGGGTGGCGTTGATCTGGGGGTGCTTTCGCAGCGCCTCGACGGCGGCTTTGATGAAGAACGGCAGGTACGACAGCTTGATGCCGTGGCTCACGAGCCGCATCTCGGCCTTGTTGCGCAACTCCACCAGCTCGGTGCAGTCGACTTCTTCCACGTAGGTGAACTGAGCGACTTGGCGCTGGGTCAGCACCATGTGCTCGGCGATCATGCGGCGTACCCCGCGGAATGGGATGCGTACGTCGGCGCTCGCTGGGCTCGTCACGCCGGGCGTGGGCGGAGCGCTTTCTGTCGCATCGTCGCTTCTTCCGCCGCTCTTGGCGCCGCGGATGTCGGCCATGGTGATCTGGCCGCCCGGGCCGGTGCCCTTGATCGTCGAGAGATCCACGTTCATTTCGCGCGCCAGACGGCGCGTGGCGGGCGTGGCCAGCACGAGATCGGCTACCCCGGCACCAGCAGGGGGCGCGGCGGGCGCAGGCGCTTTCGCGGAAGTCGTCATCACGGGTGTCTTGTCGTCGTCGCCGGGAAGCTCGATGACGATGAGCACGTCGCCGACCGGGCAGCGCTCGCCTTCCTTGAAGCGGCGCTCGACCACGCGACCCGCGCGCGGCGTGGCGATCTCGACGGTCGCCTTGTCGGTCATCACCTCGACCATGGGCTGGTCTTGCGCCAGCGTGTCGCCTTCCTTCACCAGCCAGCGGACGATTTCGCCCTCGGCCATGCCTTCGCCAATATCGGGCAATTTGAATTCGTAGGCCATGTTTCCTCCTAGCCGCTGGTCACTTTTTCGATCGCATCGAGGACGCGATCCTTATCGGGCAAGTACTCGGGTTCCAAGGTGTACGGGAACGGCGTATCGAAGCCGGTCACGCGCAAGATGGGCGCTTCGAGATGCAAGAGGGCGTGTTCCTGGATGGTGGCCGCCAGCTCGGCGCCGAAGCCGCAGGTGCGCGGCGCCTCGTGCACGATGACCGCGCGACCGGTCTTCTTCACCGACTGCAAGATGGTCTCGAGGTCGTAGGGCAGAAGGGTTCGCAAATCCACCAGCTCAATGTCGTAGCCCGTGGCCGCACCTTTGTCGGCGGCCTCCATGGCCGTCTGGACCATGCTACCCCACGCGAGCAGCGTCACCGATCGCTCGGAGCGCGTCGCGGCCCGGCGCACCACGCGCGCTTGGCCGATGGGCACCGTGTAGTCGCCGGCCGGAACCTCGCCACGGGCCGTGCGGTACAGGCGCTTGGGCTCGAGGAAGATGACCGGATCTTCGCCGCGAATGGCAGAGGCGAGCAGGCCCTTGGTGTCAGCCGGCGTGGAGGGATAGACCACTTGCAGGCCGGGCGTGTGGATGAACACCGCTTCGGGCGATTGCGAGTGATAGTGCCCGCCGCGCACCCCACCACCGGCGGGCATGCGAATGACGACCGGCGCGCTGTATTCGCCGCCCGAGCGGTAGCGCATCTTCGCCAGCTCGTTCACGATCTG
>CAZTTW010000550.1:0-4007 GCA_964616265.1 uncultured Myxococcales bacterium
CGCGGGATCACACAGACGGTTCCAGCACGTTGTTGAAGGCCTTGGTCATCTCGGCCACCAGCTGGGGATCAATCTCGCCAAGACCTAGGACGTAATAGGGGCCATCGACGCCGGCCATTCGGCGCACGTCTGCAATGTCGACGCCGTGTTTTCCACAGACGGCCTCCAAAGCTGCATCCAAGCTCAAAAGGCGCGTCTCCCAAACCTGCCACGCTTCGAAGCATTCCTGCCCACGTTCTTGGTCTTCCTGCTCGGAGGAGCTGTAGCCGTGCAGCATGACCCCGGAGGCTGCATAGCAGTGGGCCTGATAGCGCCAGCGCTCCATTCCGTAGTACAGGGTCGCTCGTCGTAACCGCTCGAAGTGATCGGTGTGGTCAGGGTCCGGCAGACGGTAAACTTTCATCGGCACGAGATCGCGAATGCGGTCGGCTTCGGCGACGTTCCCCCGGCTCAAGTGGGTGTACACCAGCGTGGCGGTCTCCTTGGGAGTGAGCCCTTCGTACAGGCGTTCGAGCCGGCGGTCGTCTCTCATTTCTTTTTTCCTCGGTGGTCGAGTGTCCGTTCGAGAAGTTCCAGTCGCTGTTCAAGATCGGTGGCCCTGAGGGCACCCACGAGCGCGGAGAGCGCGCCGGCAGCTGCGTTGGCGTCTCGGGCTGGTAGATGGCCGCTTAGCGTTTCCTGAATGACGTAGGCAAGCCCTGCGCGTGCGTGGGTGGCGGTTTCGAGTGGCCACCAAGTTGGCGCGGGGCTTGGCGCTCCCTTGCCGGCGTGGTCCATCTGGCGCGAGCGCTGGATGCCACCAGCTCGACGGGCGGCCCCGGCTTCGTCTGCCTTCGACGGATCGTGCGCGAAGCAAAAATCCGAGCTGGCCATCGTTGGGGCTTGGCATGGCTCGCCGTTTTGTGTGGTGGCCTGGCACTTCCGCGTGGTGGTCATGGGCTACCTAGCAGGCGGGGGCGGGGGTCCTACGCGCAGGGCGCTTTCGCGGCTTGCGCCAGGTGCCCCACGTGAGCACGAGCCGTGGGGCCTTGTGCATGAACTTGAGGCGCTCGACGAGCACGCCGGATTCGTCGTTGGCCCACTCCGCGCGCATTCTGCGCGTGACGTAAAAAGCGGCCTCATGGAAGCTGCGAGCTGGCGCGCCCATTCCGAAAGAACTCGTTCTTGAGATTGCTCTGCTGCCGCAGGTCAAGGGAACCCTTGGCCGCGAAGCGAGCGAGCACGGCTACCCACGCCGTTTGAAGCTCGCAGGTGTCCACGCTTCGCAGCGGGCGAGACAGCTCGACGATGGCGTGCAAGTGGACGTTCCAGCCATCGGCATCGGCACCACGAGCAGGTTCTACATGAACATGGCCGTCACCCCCTGCGATAACGGCTTGCACAAGGTGTCCCCGAAAGAGCCGCGCTCGTGCATCTCGAAGAACTCGATGGCCACGGCTCGGGTCAGGAGCAGCAACGGTCAGTGTCAGCAGCGCGAAACCGTGCGGAGCGGTCCCCGAGAGAACGCGGCTGCGCATCCGCCTTTCAACGCGCTTCCGATACTTGATCGCTGTCTGGCGCGAGCATCTCGGGCAGTACGAAGCCCAGCAACGCCAACCTGTGCCGAGCTTCCCAGCTCGCGCGCACTGGAATAGGCGCCAAGCCATGCGGTCGAGAAGCATCGCCCCTGGCCGGTCTGTGTCGAGCACCGCCTCCGCGACTCGCCGAAGCCGCTCTGCGAGCTTCGATGTGGCACACCTGCGCTTGTCATTGAGCGCCTCTATAGGATCAGAGATGGAAGGCGCGCACGTGGCCAGCGAGACGTTGCTCATGGCTTCACCTGGGTCGTGTCCACCGGCCGCGACTCGGCGATGCGCGCGGCGATCCAACCGTCGATCTCGCTGGCAAGCCATGCGACCGTGCGCGGCCCCAAACGGATCGGCCGGGGGAATCGGCCGCGCGCCATGTGTTCGTAGATGGTCGAGCGACGAAACCCCGTCGCTGCTTCCACCTGTCGTCGTCTGAGAAGTCTCGTGGTGTTTTCCATGCTGTTCCTCGGAGCCGGACCAAATCGGCTCGACAAGGAACAACGTACGGATCGAAACGGGCCTATGCTTAGCGGAGGCCCGCTTTTTTCACGAGGCGCCTAACCTGCCCGGCGGTGATTCCCAGGCGCTCGGCAATGATCGCGGCCCGGTCACGCTTCGGCTTTTGGATTAGGGCGGACCAGTCGCGCAACACGGCCTGACGGTTTGCCGTTCGGTTGTCGGATATTGCGGCCCCTCGACCACCTGCCTGCCGCCTTCGGCGCTCGCCCTCCAGCTTCCTGTTCAGTCTGAATCGCTCGATCTCGGCCGATACGCTCTCTAGTGCGCGGTTCGTTTCGGTGTCCCGATTGGGCGGTGTGGAGTACCACCACGCCAAGAGGAGCAGTAGCCGAACTGTGAATTGGTCCTCTGCTTTCGCGAATCTGGAAGGCCATAGGACGCTCCAGCTCGCGAGATATTGGAAATCGCCAATGACCAACCTACACACTGCAAGGATCTCTTCTGCCCCACGGCCGGTCCGCTCCTCGGCGGCTTTGGCGATCTCGTCATTCAGAATCTCCGCGAGAAGATCGATCTCCCTCTCGCCGGCCCTGTAGTGGCGAAGTTGCTCCAGGTTCGCGAGGAATGGCACAGGTGTCTTGAGCGGTTCCGAGCTCATGGCCGCCCCTTCGACTCCTGCACCCGCGACAGGCCAGCCTTGCGCGCCAGGCGCCGGACCTGGCCCGGTGTGATTCCAATTCGCTCGGCAATCAGTGCAGCACGTTCATGCGTCGGCCTGTTGCTCAGGGACGCCCAATGTTGAATCACGACATCTCGGTTCTCGTTGCGAGACTCCGACCTGCTGGCGGCTCGTCCACCAGCTTGGCGTCTTTTGTATTCGGCCGTGAGCTTCACGCCGGCGACATAGTGGGCCATCCAATCAACCGCCCTGTCGTGCCGGCGCCGGAGATCCTCGTCGCCAAGATCGTCTCGGTTGAACGCCCACACCAAGAGAAGAGCAGCGCGCACCAGATGCCCATTCTCCGCTGTGACGAAGCCGCATGGCCAGCGAATCGGCCATGTGTCAGGATATTCGGGCTGACCGTCGAGAACGAGCTGGCAGTTCTTGAGGATGTCACGGAACGTGTGGCCCGTCTTCGCCACGGCTTCCTTGATCCTCCTGTCGTGCTCAAGACAAGCCAACGTCGCATCGTCGACGTTCATTTTCACAGGCTTGATACTCGTCCAAGCAAGGGGCGTTCTGCGAGCTTCGGGGACTATTTGCCTGTTCTCGTGGTCGATGTAGTTGGCGAATTCCTCGACGATCTTGCTTCTTGTGCGCCGTCCCTTTGCGCCGACACGGGCCTCTTGCGCATTCGGCGAGTCCGTCGATGTCTTCATCTTCCCCGTTGCCTTCACGAGGCCCCTACGTCACGCGGCCACCTGTTCATACAAGTACCTCTGGAATCCACTGAAGACCTTGCCTATCTCGTCGGGCCGTCCAAGATCGGCCACGGCGTCGGCGATGCTGTCGTGGTATTGCAGGCGAAGCAGCGGCGTCAGCTTCTCTTGGTCTAGCTCGTCCACGCCTACGGCCACGTAGTGCGACAGCACGAAGTCGAGGAAGGCTTGCTGCTTGCTGTTGAAGGCGTGGTTGATGGCGACCTTGGCGTGCTGGGCGCGTTGTTCACGGGTCAGTGGCGCCAGGGCGTAGGCCACGTGGGCGAGCACGTCGAAGAGGTCGCTCTTCTCGGCGTCGATGATCTTTTGCATCTCGCAGAGTTGGTCTTTGCCGAAGCCCTTTTCGGCCAGGCCGTCGAGTAGGCGCTTGCGCGTGTCGGGGGCGCTCCACAGCGCGCGCAGCTCGGCTTCGTTCTTGAAGAAGTCGGGCAGCTTGCCGAAGAGCAGCTCCATGAACTGCTGGGCCGACATGGGCGTGCCGTCGGGGTGCCAGAAGGTGGTGCACATCATGTGCTGGATGGTGCGCGCCTTGCCGTCGGC
>CAZTTW010000551.1:0-4006 GCA_964616265.1 uncultured Myxococcales bacterium
CAACGTGCCGGATATGTGTTCGTGGCCGCCCACACCGCCCGTGGATGGTGGCAGCATCGACGGCGCGGCTATCGACGCCGACATGAGCGTGGATTCTTCCACCTCGGGATAAGCGGCAGTTCCGAGAGGCGCCCCGAGGTCCGACGGGGCGCCTGAAGCGGCGTTGACGTGCAACGCGCCGCACGGACACGCGATGGCGCGCACAGCGGGACACTCTATCAGGTCAGGCGCGCCGACCTGCCAATCGTCCTTTCCAATGAGGGACGTTTTGTCGTTAGCATAGGGCCGTGCTCGACCTGTTTCCAACGGAGGACGTTTTGCCCTGGCGATTTGTCGCGGCAGACGTGCTGGTGGTTGGACTGGTCGCTCTCTTGAGCTTCTGGGGTTTCAGGTGGATGGCGTCGCGCTGGAGAGTCCGTAATGGGCCTCGCAAGTGGATTCTGCGATATGCATGGATTGCTCTTGCCGCGAGCGTGCTTCTTCTGCGGGGACTCTACGGGCCGCCCATTCGGTTGCTGCTCACGGCCAAGTACGATCGATGCGGGCAGCGCCTGGCCGATCGCTTGGCGAGCTCGCCAGAAGCTCGCGCTTGGAAGGCGCTGCATACGATTGAGTGGCTCTTGAAGGGTGTGCCCGAAACCAAGATCCCGAAGTTCCTCGCCCGCGACCTTCTGGCACTTGGCGAGGATGGAATGCAGCGTTTGGGGGACAGGCCGTTGCTACTCCGCATGGAGGCGATTGCCCAGGGCTTTGCGAACTCGGAAAAGAACGGGTGCGCCTCCGATGGCTGGAGCTTTCTGGATGTCCTTTGGCGGGTCAACCCGCAAGCCCGCGATGGCTGGTTCGATATGCTCTTCGATGCGATCACTGCCGAGATCACCGAGCGTCCCCCGATGCAAGATGGGAGTGAAAGAGAACGAGCGGAGATCCTCGCCACTCTTAGTTCCGCTCGTCGGCAACCCGGTTTCGGCGATGGTGAATCACCTCGGCAGCTGCGCTGCCGCGAGATCGAGCATCTCTACACGACGGCGATTGCACTGAAAGGCGCTCGCCGTGTGGCGGCGGCCCGACTTCTGGCGAAAGAGCCACTCGGAAGAATTGGCGATTTCTGATGGGCCGGCTGAAGTAGACCGATCTCGTCCTCTTTAGGGTTCTGTCGGCCTGGCATGCGCGCGGATCTGGCTGCGCCTTCCTGGAGGCCGGTTGGATAGGCACGACGGACGAGGATTAGGTCAGGGATGGCGACAGTACTACCGGTGGGCGGCTGCCTCTCCGCCCGAGTGCTTCGCGCGCACGGCCTCTCGGTAATCGTAGAGCTGTTCGCGATACTCCTCGGCGATCTCCCTGGCCCGTGGCCGTTGGGATTCCGAAAGCAATGCCTCGGCATCGAAGTAGGCATCGGTGTCGTTTTCGTCCATGCGCGACTCAGGGTCGGGATGTTTGCTGTCGCCCGCAGCGCCGCCGCCCATCGAGCCTCGGCGATGGCCTCCACCCATGCCCATCCCGCGCCCGCCCCCCATGCGTCCCGCACCGGAAGCGGTGGGGTCCGTGGTCGGGCGGGTCATCGATGGATCGCTTCGTTGAACCGACGATGCCGTGGTGTTTGCTTTGTGGACAGCACTACCCTCGGCGCGAATCGCCTCGTTCTTGGCGAGTAACTCTCGGTCGATCCCCTCCAACTTCTGGATCTGATCGTCGGACAAATGGAGCTCGCCTCGATGGGCCAGGACGGCGGCGACGGAGGAATGGTCCAAAGGAGGCTGCGGGGCAGGAGTTGTCGGTGCGGGGGAAGGTGCGTCTTCCGCAGGCGCGTGCGCGCAAGCCGCCAGCAGCAGCAGCCAGCCGATGACGGCCGCCTGACTTTGGCGCACGTCGTCTCCAGCAAGGACGCGATCATCCGTTCGCAGCAGGTTCTTCACGAGCTTCGCGTACCACGCAGGCAGAAGCTTCGCCCGAACAAAGTAGCGCCTCTTCGGGCAAAGGCAGCGCGCGCTTAATCATTGCCATGGACAATTATGGTTGTCACAATAATGGACATGTCAATGAATGTTCTTGACGCCATCGTTCAGCTCCGCCGTGCCGTAGCGCGCATGGCCGCACTGACCTTCACCGGCGACATCAGCGGCCGGCAGGCCGCCATTTTGCGTGAGATCGGATCCTGTGGGCCTGTCACCCAGGTTGGGTTGGCGCGCGCAACGGCGAGCGACCCGTCGGCGCTGGTTCGCATCCTCGACGACCTCGAGAAGCGCGAATTCGTCGAAAGACGTCGCAGCGAATCGGATCGCCGCGAAATGATGGTCTCGCTCACGGCCAAGGGGCGCAAGATACTGGGGCCGCTGGACGTCGCGCACAGGCGGTTGGCGGATGCCACGGCGACGGCGCTGACGGCCGATGAGAGGCGTGTCTTCGTCGCTTTGGCGGAAAAGATACGAAGCTCTCTCACCACGCGGGTCGAAGGTGTCTCCTTGGCGAAGGCTGTCGATGGGCAACGCTAAGCTCGCGGCGGAAGAGGCCGAACCGCCGCAGCCCGATGGGAGCCTGCCCGAGGCTCGACCAAGATTCGCCGTTTTTCATCACGCACGTTTTCTTCTTGTGCTGGCCGGCGTCGCAGTCGCTCTGGCCGGGCTGATTGGCTTGTGGTGGATTCGCTACCGGCCTTTCGTGTCGACCGACGATGCGCGCGTGGCGGCTCCGATCATCGTCATCGCGCCCCAGGGCTCCGGTGGGCGGGTGGATCGGGTTCACGCGCGCGAGGGCCAAACCGTGAAAGTCGGCGAGAGGCTCGTCGAGCTAGACGCGGCCGCGGAGCGCTCCCAGGTCGACAAGGCGCGCGCCCTGGTCGCGCTGGCGGACGCTCGGGTTGGCGAGGCCGAGGCGCAGCTTCGCATCGAGCGCCGGCTGTCCGAGGTGTCCGAGCGTCGAGCGCGCGCCACCGTGTCCTCGGCGCAGGCGTCCGAAGCGCGCACCACGCGCGGCGCACGCGCCGAGGAGATCGAGAAAGCGCGGGCCGACGTGGCGGCGGCCAAGTCACTCGTTGCCCAGGCGCATCGCGATCTCGATCGGGCCGAGACCTTGGCGCGCGATGGAGCCATCGCCCAGGTGGCACTCGAGACAGCACGCACCACCGATGCTTCGGCGCGCGCGGCGCTGGAATCCAAGACCGCTGCGCTTGACCTGCTCGAACATGGCAGCCGCCCCGAGGACATTTCCATCGCCCAAAGCGGTGTCGTGGCCGCCAAGGCCGGCCTTCTCGATGCGAGTGCCGGCACCGATCGCGTTGCCTACCGAGCGCGCCAAGTAGAAGCGGCGCGAGCGCAGGCGGCGCAGGCGCGCGCCGACCTCAAGCTGGCCGAGGTCGCGCTGGCGCGCATGACGCTCACGAGTAGCGTGGACGGTGTCATCGTGCGGGTGACCGTGGATCCGGGCGACTATCTGTCGCCTGCTCAAGGCGCCGTTACCATCGTGGATCTGGCGCATGCCTGGATCGCCGCCAACGTCGAGGAGACAGCTTCGGGGTTGCTTCGTCTGGGACAGCCCGTGGCGGTATCCATCGACGAGGGCGGCGAGCTCACAGGGCGTGTCGATGTGATTACGCAATCGGCTGCCTCGTCCTTCGCCCTCATTCCGGCGGACAACGCCGCGGGCAACTATACCAAGGTCGTACAGCGCATTCCGATCCGCGTCGCCATCGACCCGAATCCGCGGATTTACACCCTTCGCGCGGGCCAGTCGGTCGAGGTCAGGATCCGGGTTCGATGAGAGAGGGGACTAACCCAGTCGGTGTTTCGAGGGACGATGGGTATCGCTGGCGGGTGCTTGGCGTGGTCATGCTGGGCACCTTCATGTCGGCGCTCGATTCGAGCATCGTCAACGTGTCGCTGCCGAGCATGATGGCGAGCTTCGGAGCCAGCGTGGACGACATCGAGTGGGTGGTAACCGGCTACATGCTCGGCTTCTCGACCTTCATGCCCCTGACCGCATGGCTGCGCGATCGGGTGGGCTACCG
>CAZTTW010000552.1:0-4003 GCA_964616265.1 uncultured Myxococcales bacterium
TCGTGCTCGACGTTCTGCCGCGCCTGATTGCCGGCCTGGAATTCAATGCCGAGCGAATGAAAGAAGCTGCCAACGATCCGGCGCTCGGCGCTACGGATTTGGCCGAGCACCTGGTGCGCGAAGGTCTGCCCTTCCGCCGCGCCCACGAAATCGTCGGCAAGCTGGTGCGACATGCCGAGCAGATGGGCGTCTCCATTCGCGACGTGCCCGAGCACGACCTGCCGCAGATCGCGCCCGAGCTGACCCTCGCTGCGCTTCAGTCGCTAAGCCCAAGAACCGCGGTTGCCGGCCGCGCCGTCATCGGCGGTCCAGCCCCGAGCCAGGTCACGCGCGAAGTGCAGCGCCTAGCCGCCGAGCTCAAAGGCTTGGGCTACGATGTCTAGTGCTTGCGCTCACGCATAGCCCAGCGGCGCTGGCGATGAGGGCGGGGCCAGACGTGTTACCATCGCTTCTGTTGTTGGAGGGACCGACGAGCCCGAAAGAATCCCGAGATTCAATTGAGCGCAGCACCATTGTCTCGGATGCGACGGCTCCATCTCGGCGTGCCCGAACATTCCGCGCACGCTTAACCAGGGGAACATCCGCCGCGACGATTTTCTTCGACGTCTGGGACAACCGCGAGGACGCGGGCGGATCACTTTTGTGTCACCGCAAATTGTCTGTGTGTGGACGGCGGCATCGTTGCCCTGACTCAGTCAGGCGATATAGAGCAAGACCGCCAAATAGTGAGACGCGCTTCCGCCGAGCACAAAGAGGTGCCAAATCCCGTGGCCGAAGCGCAGGCCCTTCTTGCTCGCGACGTAGAAGTAGGTCCCGGCGGTATAAAGCAGCCCGCCCACTGCGACCCAGGCAAAGCCCTTGTAGGTCAAGCTGGCGAGCAGTGGAAAAAGGGCAAGGATCGCTAGCCAACCCATCACGAGGTAGATGGCGATAGACAGCAGGCGGTTGCGTTTGGTGAACCAAATCTCCTGGGCGAGCCCGACAGCAGCCAGAAACCAGATGGCACCAAAGAGTGGCCAGCCCCAATGGCCGCGCAAACAGACGAGTGTGAACGGGGTGTAGGTTCCAGCAATGAGCAAATAGATCGCGCAATGATCGATGTTCTGCAGGGTCACCTTCGACGGCCCTTGGGCCGAGTGGTACAGGAACGAGGAAACGAACTGCGCCACCAAGGCAACGCCGAAGAGCGCAAAGCTGCCAATGCGCCAGGGATCGCCCCGCCTGACGGCGAGCGCGATCAAGACGATTGTCCCAAGCAACGCCAGCGCGGCCCCAGCGAGGTGGGTGAGAGCGTTGAATCGCTCCTCGCCGGGCATCGAAGTCCTTTCCTGCATTGCGCTGCCCGCATGCTGGCGGAAATGCGCGGCGCTGTCTATCGACAAGGCCCCGACCGGGCCGGGCGTGAAAATCTTCTCGTTCGGCTAACCTCGGGGTTAGATCTACAAATGAGACTCACACGACCTCTTTGTCTGGCCGTCGCCCTGGCGATTGGTTCCTTCGGCTGCGCGTCGTCTTCGGACGGTGGAGCTGGCGGGTCGAACGCAACGGGTGGTGTTCAGAGTGGCGGTCAAACCGGATCTGGCGGAACGTCGGGGACCGGCGGCAAAGCAGCAGGTGGATCGTCTGGTAGCGGTGGCTCTGGTTCCGGCGGCGCTGCGGTCGGTGGTTCCGGCTCGGGCGGCTCGTCGGGATCCGGTGGCAAGGCGGCTGGCGGCGCGTCGGGGAGTGGTGGCTCTGGTTCGAGCGTCGTTTCCTCGGGTGGCTCGTCGAGCGCCTCTTCCGGTGGTTCGTCTGGCGGCGCAGCCGGCGTCGGTGCTGGAGGAGCCGGCGGCCTAGCAAGCGGCGGTGCGACGGGTGCCGGGGGCGCCGCAGGAGCTTCGGGAGCTTGCCGCCCCAAGTTCGCGAGCGGGGTCAACGTTGCCTGGTTCACCTACGCGGGCGACATCCCGAGTCCCGACATGACCAAGTTTGACAAGCTCTACAGCGATACCTCGGCGGTCGGCGGTCGAGTCGTCCGCTGGTGGTTTCACACCAACGGCTCGAAGACCCCGACCTATGATTCGAACGGGCTTGCCGCCAAGATCAGCGATCAGAACATCGCCGACATGAAGAAGATTCTCGACGGCGCAGCCGCCGCGGGCCAAGCCGTGGTGGTCAGCTTGTGGTCGTTCAACATGCTGAAATCCGACCAGGTGGGCGCGACCATTCTCCAGGCGAACAAGGATCTTCTCCAAAAGGATGCCAACCGACAGGCCTACGTGGACAACGTGATTACGCCGCTGGTTACCGCCTTGAAGGGACATCCGGGCCTCTATGCTTGGGAAGCATTCAACGAGCCTGAGGGCATGATCAATGACGGTCCCAATACCAGCCCATGGACCGGCAGCAACTACGTCAGCATCAAGGACATTCAAAAGTGTGTGAACTGGTTCGCCGCTGGGATTCACGCCGCCGATCCATCCGCCTTGGTCACCAACGGCGCGTGGACCTTTCTCGCCAATACCGACGTCGACGGTCACAAGAACTACTATTCAGACAGCCAACTGAAGAGCATCGGCGGCAAGGACAACGGCACGCTCGATTTCTATCAGGTTCACTACTACGACAACTGGGGCACCGTTGGTGGAGCGAATAGCGTGTCGCCGTTCGTCTACCCGGCTTCGCACTGGGGTCTCGACAAGCCAATCATGATTGGCGAGTTCTGGGATGTGGATAGCCCTGGCCCGTCGAACTCGACAATCAAGGGAGCCGACCTCTACACGAAGCTCTACGACAACGGCTACCAGGGCGGCTGGGCCTGGCAGTATGCCAATGCCGACAATCCTCCGCCGGCCAGCGGAGACCAGACCCAGTGGCCCACCATGAAGACAGCGATGCAGAATCTCTTCACTGCGCATCCTGCCGAGCTGGCGTGCAAGTGAGGCGCTAGATCACCATGCGGACGGCTCCCACGATCGCGATCGTCCTTGGGGCGCTGATCGTGGGTACCGTGGCCGTCGGCGTGAAGATGTCTGTTTCGCGCCCGAAGGCCACGGAACCGCCCGCCCCCGCAGAGGAGCCCAAGCAGCCTGAAACGCCGCTTCCCGCTCCTGCCCCGCTGCCGCCTCGTCCGACGCGTCCGACGGTCGTGGACGCCTCGGCTCCGCCGCCGGCCGCTATCCCTTCTCCCCCTCCTGCTCCCAAGAAGGCAGCGACCCCGAAGCCGAAGCAGCTCAGCGAGCCCGAGCTCATGGAACGCTTGCGTAAGGCCCAGGACACCGACGAGTATCAACTTTCGTACGATCTGGCGCGCGAGGGGCTGCGCCGCTTTCCGGACAGCTCCGATGCACCCGAGATGGCAGCGATGGTCGTCAAGTCGCTCGCACGACAGGGCAAGGCCTCCGAGGCGCGCGCAGAGGCCGAAGAGATGGTCAACAAGTACGCCGGCACGACTTGGGCCCGAGAGGTCGAGCGACACACCGGGGCCCACCCGCATGTCAACCAGGTGCCCCCGAAATAGGGGAGGACCGCTAGTACAGCCCGATCAGCACCGCTGTCACGGCGTACACCGGTGCCAGCACTCCGATGGCCATCAGGGCGTAGCGGCCAAAGCTGGGCATGCGGTAACCGGCGGATTCGGCCATGGACTTGACCATGAAGTTGGGGCCGTTGCCGATGTACGTGTTGGCGCCCATCAGGACCGAGCCGGCGCTGATGGCGGCGAGGAAGCTGGCGGGCACGGCGACGACCGCCGGCGCAAGGCCGAGCGATGCGGCGGTGCTCTGCGCGGCGGTCAGAAACGTCAGGTAGGTGGGCGCATTGTCGAGCACGCTGGAAAGCGCGCCCGAGACGAAAAAGAAGTGCCAGGGCGCATGCAGGCCAAGCGCCGGGCCCTTCTGTTCGAGCAAAAGTAGCGCGGGCGCCATGGTGATGAAGATGCCGGCGAATAGAATCGCGACTTCGGTGATGGCGGAGAAATTGAATTCGTTCTTCTTGCGCCCGGACTGTGGCCCGAGCAGCAGCG
>CAZTTW010000553.1:0-3999 GCA_964616265.1 uncultured Myxococcales bacterium
TCGTCGCGCCGGCCTCGAAATCTACTACTCCGTCGGCTTTCATCCCAAGCCCGGCCTCATCTTCGCTCCGGCGCTCGGGCTCGGCATTCCGTCGCTCGGCGAATTGCTGGATGTGAAATTGGTGGGTGATATGACCGCCGAAGAGGTGCTGCAGCGATTGGCTTCGGTCTGTCCGCCCGGCGTTGACTTCTTGGCGGCTGCCAGTCTGGCCGCAGGCGACGCGCCGCTTGGCCGCGTGCTCAGCCAAGCCCACTACGCTGCCCGCTTGCCGCCCGGGTATTCCGCGGCCGCTGCCGTGGCGCGCTGGAAAGACGGAGAGCCCCTGCTTGCCACGCGGCGCGAACGGCACGACAGCCGGCGCCCCGACCGCGGCAATGCCGTCGACGTTCGCAAGAGCGTCGTCTTCGTCGACAGCGTCGACTCGTCGGAAGCCGGCGGGCTTGCGGGCGAACTTCAACGAGCAGTGGGCTGGTCGGCGGGCGAGGCCAACGTGTTGCGATTTGGCGTGGTCGTCAGCTCGAACGGCAGTTCGCGCCCCGTGGAAGTTCTGGACGCCCTCCTCGGCGAGGGCGCGAGCGCAACCTGCGCCATCGTCCGCACCGGCCTTTTCGCGGGCAGCGCGAGCGATCCGGTGGATCCGCTTTGCACGAGCGCGCTCGCCCAAGCGCATGCGGCGGTCGCCACTATTTAGAGCTTGTCGGGAAATTCGGCGGGCGCTCGGCCACGAATGCCGCCAGTGCTTGGTACCAGACCAGCTTCGCCGCGAATCCTGGGTAGCTGGCGTTGAGGCCGCTCGGGTTGGGCACGACGAAGATGGGAGCGTTCGCGATGGCCTCCGGTTTCGCGCCGGGGCCCGGCGTCGGGCGGGCGAGGGCGCGCTGGCGGCGACTTATCCAGCGCACGTAGGACGTGTAGAGGCTGAGCCCGACCAGGCCGACCACCCCCGGCCTCATGCGCACACACTTGCGGACGAGGATGGCCCACCCACGGTCGAGGTCGCGCGTCGTCAGCTCTGCGGCGGCGCGGGTCGGGCGGGCACAAACGTTGGTGAGCCCGACGCCGAGCTCGGCAAGGCGGCCATCGTCCTCGGGAGCGAGCAGCGAAGGCGTCATGCCCGCCGCGTGGAGCAAGCGCCAGAAGGGGTTGCCGAGGCCAGCGAAGTGGTGGCCTGTCTGGGCCGAGCGCAGGCCCGGGTTGATTCCCACCAGCAACAGCTGCGGCCGCGGAGGGACCACGTCGTGCAGACGCTGCAAGGACAGACTCGATCGATGCATGAGTTTGTTGGTAACCAAGAATTGCCTTTATTGTGCCGCCGCAATTGCCCGCTTGACACTTTCGCTCGGGTCGGGCGTTATCCCTCTGGCCGCAACGGCCACCCAGGAGGACATGCGGAAAATGAAGTTTCGCCCAGCGCCGCCCGAACGCAATTTGGTGGAACGATCCGAGATCCTGGATGCCGTGGGCATGGCACGCGTGCTGCGCCGGATCGCGTACGAAATCGTCGAGCGCAACGGCTCGGACGCGTACTTCGTCGGAATCCGCACCGGCGGCGCCTTTCTGGCCGAGCGCATGGTCAAGCTGCTCGTCGAGGGTGGCGAGAAGAAGCCGGCGGTTGGCGCCATCGACATCGCGCTTTACCGGGATGACGTCTTTCTCGGCCTGCCCAAACCCGAGATCGGCGCGACCGATCTCAAGCAGAGTCTCGAGGACTGCACCGTCGTGCTCATCGACGACGTGCTCTTCACCGGCCGCACGGTGCGCGCCGCGATGGACGTGCTCGCCGACTACGGCCGTCCCCGCGCTGTCCAGCTGGCGGTGTTGGTGGACCGCGGCCGGCGCGAGCTGCCCATTCAGCCCGACTACGTCGGCGTTCGCTTGCAGACCACCAGCGAACAGTCGGTGCGGGTGATGTTCAGCGAACGTGGCGAAACCGATCGCGTGGTGTTGCGCGAAAGGAGCGCTCCATGACCCAGGCGCAGCCGTTTTCCCAGAAGCACTTACTCGGCATCGAGCACCTCACCGCGGAGGAGATCACGACGATCCTCGATCTCGGCGAGCGCTTCCTGGAAATCGCCGACCGGCCGATCAAGAAAGTTCCCACACTGCGGGGTAAGACGGTCATCAACCTCTTTCTCGAACCGTCCACCCGCACGCGCACCTCGTTCGAAATTGCGGCCAAGCGGCTTTCTGCGGATGGCATCAACTTCACGGCGTCGGCGTCGTCGACCACCAAGGGTGAAACGCTCATCGATACCGCCACCAACTTGGACGCTATGAGCCCGGACATCGTGGTCCTTCGTCACGCCCAGGCCGGCTCGGCATTGTTGCTCACCAAGCACATTCGCGCCGCCATCGTGAACGCTGGCGACGGTCAGCACGAGCATCCCACGCAGGCGCTCCTCGATGCTTCGACGATTCGCGCCCACAAGGGAAAGATCGAAGGCCTCACGGTCGTCATCTGCGGCGACATCGACCACAGTCGCGTGGCGCGCTCGAACATCTTCGCGCTGCGAAAGCTGGGCGCTCGGGTGCGCGTGGCCGGGCCGCGTTCGCTGCTTCCGCTCGGCATCGAAAGCCTGGGCGTGGAAGCGTTCGACCGGGTCGAGCCAGCGCTGGAAGGTGCCGACGTCGTGATGATGTTGCGCATCCAGCTCGAACGCAAAGCCGGCGGGCGCTTTCCCAACACGCGTGAGTACGCGCGCTACTTCGGTCTCAATCAGCGGCGGCTGGCGCTGGCCAAGCCGGACGCCATCGTCATGCATCCGGGGCCGATGAATCGCGGCGTGGAGATCGATCCTTCGGTGGCCGACGGGCCGCGCTCGGTGATTTTGGACCAAGTCGCCCGCGGGGTGGCGGTGCGCATGGCCGTTCTTTACCTGCTGGGCGGCGGCAGCGACGCCGCGGAGTAGCCGTCATGGTCGACTTGTTCTTGACAGGTTCGCTTGCCAAACCCTATGTGAGGAGCGCTTTTCATGGCTGACCTTCTTCTTCGCGGTGGCCGCGTGATCGATCCGGCGCGTGACTTCGACGCCGGCGCCGACCTCCTTCTGCGCGACGGCAAGGTCGTGCAGGTCCAGGCCGGCATCGCCGCGCCGAACGGCGCGCGCGTGATCGACGTCAAGGGCAGGTGGGTGATTCCCGGTCTCATCGATCTGCACACGCATTTGCGCGAGCCCGGCCAGGAATACAAGGAAGACATCGCGACCGGCACGGCGGCCGCGGCGGCAGGCGGCTACACCGCCGTGTGCGCCATGCCCAACACGGTTCCGCCCAACGACAATCGCGCGGTCACCGAGCTCATGGTGCGCCGGGCCCGCGAAGTGGGCGCCGTTCACGTCTATCCTATCGGCTGTATCACCCTCGGTCAGAAGGGCGAGACGCTGGCCGAGATGGGCGAGATGAAGGACGCCGGTATCGTTGCGGTTTCCGACGACGGCCGCAGCGTGATGAACAGCGAGGTCATGCGCCGGGCGCTGGAATACGCGCGCGGGCTGGGACTGGTCGTAATTCAGCACGCCGAGGATACGCACCTTTCCGCCAACGGTCCGGCGCACGAAGGCGCGGCGTCGACCCGCATCGGTTTGCGCGCGCAGCCGGCAGCGGCCGAGTCCGGCATGGTTGCCCGCGATCTCGAATTGGTCGCGCTGACGGGCGCGCGCTACCACGTGGCGCATGCGAGCTGCGCCGAAACCGTGCGCTTGGTTCGCGAAGCCAAGCGGCGTGGGTTGCCGGTGACGTGCGAGGTGACGCCGCACCACCTGACGCTCACCGATGAGGCGTGCGCCGGATACGACACCTCGACACGGGTGAATCCCCCGTTGCGCAGCGACACCGACGTCAAGGCGATGCGGGAGGCGCTGGCCGACGGTACCATCGACGCGGTCGCCACCGATCACGCGCCGCACTCGTCGGTGGAGAAGGACGTCGAGTTCGAACAAGCCGCCTCGGGCATGCTCGGTCTCGAGACGTCGCTGGCCCTTTGTCTCGATCTGGTTCACG